>JAHJGX010000075.1 GCA_018824205.1 bacterium | reverse complement strand
GGGAAATGATATCTTTGTCCGTGAAGTCATCTACGACAAAGAGGGTCATATTCAGGATGCAAAGCTACGGGCGGCTGATTATCTGCCGGGTGATAAAGACCAACTTAAAACCATGCCCGCAGAAGAACAGAAAAAATTCATCGCAAAATCAATCCTGGAAAAATGCATAGACATCCGACTGTTCGGGGCAACCATTCCATTGGATTTAAAGGTCGCCGATGGCGCTAAAACCAAGAGTGTCACCAGCTCGATCACCTGGACCGGGCCGGTTCAGTTTAAAATGGGACGGTCCCTGCATGCAGTAAAAATTCAGCACATTAAAGGCACCGGCGCTTTTGCTTCCGGAGCTAACGCAACCCGGAAAACTTTTCGTGAAGAATATGTTTTGCCCTATTCACTGATCGGCTTCTACGGCGTTGTCAACGAAAATGCCGCCAAACATACGGCACTTAAAAACAAGGATGTAGAGCTCCTGAAGCAAGCAATATGGAACGGCACTAAAGGTCTTATTTCCCGCTCCAAATTCGGCCAGATGCCCCGCTTACTTTTAGTTATCAACTATAAACAACCGGACTTCTTTATTGGTGATCTTGATAATCTGATTGAATTGAAATCCGATAAGCGGCATGAGCAACTCCGTAAACCGGAAGACTACAAGATCGATATAAGTGGATTGCTTCAACGAATCAAAGAACATACGGACAAGATCGAGGATATTGAGTTTGCTGTTGATGAACGAATGACATTCGTTTTGCAAGAAAAGGATGTAAAACTCAATGATTTGGATAAATTCACAAAAATCTCCCTATAACGGAGGGAATGATGAATAAAATATTAGCATTCAAACTTTGGGGAGATTATGCCCATTTCAAAAAGTTTTACACGACAACATCTCCCCTGACTTTTGAATTCCCACCTCCACCAACCCTTTTCGGAATTATATCCGCTGTCATTGGGTTGGATAAAACGGAATACCTGGACCATTTTCAAAATCCCGATGATTTCAATCTCGCCGTGCGAATCATCAATCCGGTTAAGAAAGTGCGCTGGTCGGAAAACCTGATTGATACGAAACATCATTTTTGGCGAATTAAAAACAGGACCCAAATCAGGACCGAATTCCTGAAAGATCCGGCTTATATGATCTATTTCCGGCACAACGATCCATTTATCTACGACAGGTTGAAAGAGAAGTTGTTGAGCCATCATTCGGTCTATTCCGTCTGCCTGGGGCTCAGCGAATTGCTGGCGAACTTTGAACACATTGCTGAGACCAGGATCGAATCAGTGCATTCGGACAAGGAAATCGATTTGCCAACTGTTCTTCCTGAATCCTATCTCAGTAATGAACGATCGATTCGTTTTGAAGGCAACCGGGAAATCTTCAAAGTCAACTATCCGATTCTAATGCAGCCCAACCGGATTGTCACCAGGCGCGAGGATATTTTGTTTGAGCGGAATGGTCACCCGATCTGCTGCAAATTGAAAAAACATTGGGAAACAGAAACCGGAGAAAAAATTGTTTTCTTCTAAACTCTGTTCGCATCCGGGCAAACCGTTACAGCTTCATTTACAACATGTCGCGCAAAGTTGTCTGCTGAAGTTCAGGGCAGCCCCAAACCGTCTGATGGATTACATGCCTGTTGGCTATTGGGAGCAGCTCATCTGGTTGATGGGCTTTTCCCATGATCTTGGGAAATCCACCTCTTATTTCCAGAAGTATCTTTTTGAAAAAGACGATAGCAAACGAGCAGTCATGAAAAACCAGCCGGAAACCGGGCATTCGCTCATTTCTGCCGTTATGACATTCCGGATCGCCAAAATATTTGTTCAAGACAAGGGATCTGATTTCTTAGATCAAATGCCGTTTTTTCTCTACCTGATCATCAAAAAACACCACGGCAATATTAATAATGCGATTCCTATGGGTGACGAGGCCGATGAACTGAACATTCCGTATGAGCATCTTGATCGGCAACTGGACGCCATTGACCAGTCTGAATTACAATATCTATTTGATACCATTAACAAGCAGTTGTCATTGGATATTCAGTGTGCAGAGTTACCCGAATCGCTGTCCCTCTTTTTTAAAAAGGAACTGCTGCGGAAAGAGAAAAATATCTTCAGAGACCGCTGTAAACAGTTCGACGACTATTTTATTTTCCAGTATCTGTATTCTCTGCTGCTTCATTCCGATAAGGAGGATGCCATATTTGGTAGTCGCCCGGAAATACCCCGAATATCGATTCCGACGAATATCGTAGAACGATACAAGGAGGAAAAATTTAAAAGCAGCGGCTCAAGAATGAACCAAATTCGTGAGGATATTTTTTGCGACGCCAATCGAAATATTTAGAAAATGGACCTGAATCATAAAATCCTTTCACTGAATGTACCCACCGGTAGCGGTAAAACTCTGACCGCACTTTCCGTCGCCCTTAAACTGCGCGAGCGATTAAACCAAAACAGCAACGCCCCGCGAATTATTTATGGTTTACCATACACCAGCATCATTGATCAAAACTTCGAGGTCTACAGCAGCCTCTTCGATACTCCCGATTCCAATTTATTATTGAAGCATCACCACCTCGGCGAGATTAGTTATCACCAGAATGATTCTGCGGCGGAATTCGAGACTTCCGAAGCACGGTTTCTCATTGAAAGTTGGGAATCGGAAATCATCATCAGCACTTTTTTTCAGATATTCCACACGCTCTTTACCAATCGTAATCGCATGATCCAGAAATTTCACAAGTTGGCCAATTCGATTGTCCTGTTGGATGAGGTTCAGGCCTTGCCCTATAAATACTGGGGACTTGTTCGGGAGTCGATTAAAAAAATGTCGAAAATGTTTAACATCTATTTCATATTAATAACTGCCACACAACCCCGTATTTTCGAACCCGACGAAATTTTGGAACTGGTCCCGAACAAAGCTGCTTATTTTGCCCAATTTAACCGCGTCAATCTGCATTTTCATCCGGAAAAAATCGGTCTGAATTCCTTTATTGAAAAATGTTGCGATGAGATCCGTCGGTCGGATGAGTCCTATCTTTTCGTGATGAATACTATAGATTCGTCTATTCGCCTGTTTGAGGAATTGAAAAAGATGGAGTTGAACGCGGATTATTTCTATCTGGCAACGAATATCGTTCCCCGGCATCGCCTGGATAGAATCAACGCCATTAAGCAATCCCAAAATCGGAAGATTATTGTCTCTACTCAGATGATTGAAGCCGGTGTGGACATCGACGTCCAAAATGTATGGCGGGATTTTGCGCCGCTGGAATCCATCAACCAGGTCTGCGGCCGCTGCAACCGGAACTTTTCTGATAAGAAGGGCAACGTTAGAATTTTTGAAATCGTAAATGAGAACCACCGGAATACGCCCTTTTCAAAATACATTTATGGAACATCGGCCCTGAGCATTATCGAGACAAAAGCGGCCCTTGGAAATAAATCCAGTATTTCGGAAACGGAATTTTTACAGAACATGGACGCCTATTATCAGAAATTAAAAGAGAAAATCGCGGGGGACGAATCTGATAAAAACCTGGAATATATGACCAACCTGCAATTCGCTGATCTGTATAAATCTTTCAAGTTAATCGATAATAAGGATTATGAACGGCAAGATGTCTTCATCGAAATTGATAATGAAGCGCAAAGAGCATGGAGCCGATATAACAGTCTTATTAAAATTAATGATCCGTTTGAGCGTAAAAACGAATTTCTGAAGTTTCGCAAGGATTTCTACGATTATGTTATTTCCGTACCGTCAAAATATGTTAATTGCGGTGAAGAACATCCGTCCGGTATCGTTTATGCGCCGTTTAATAGCCTGGATTTCTGTTATGATAAAGATACCGGCTGGAAACGGAGTACCGGTGACGGCGGTTGCTATGTCTTCTAACAAACCGCTTCAGCGGTTGCCGGAAGTTGCGAGGGTGTCTGATCACCCGATTCCGTCAGGGAGCCGGACAGGTGAATCCGGGTGCTGTCCAAATTGTATATCGAATGAAATTGAGACAACACCCGGCAGCTGCCGGGTGATTGGCTGCGTCACTGATCGTCATACAGGAACTGCTTCAGCAGTTTACGAGAGAAATCTACTATTGAAGTTGGGGCAAACGAAAAGCCATGCAGGGCAAGCCTTCCCCCATGTTAAAAATCCTTTCCCCGACTTTGGGGAGACAATCCCCTACCTGGGGCGGACTTTCCCCCACCTGGGGGAAACCTTCCCCCACATAGAAAATTCAATCCCCAAGCTTGGGGAACCTTTCCCCCATGTGGATAATCCTTTCCCCAATGTCGGACATTCAATTTCCTGCTTAAGAAATCCTCTCCCCATGATCGGAAAAACGATTTCCGGCATGAAAAAGACTTTCCCGGCATCGAAAAGCGGGCATTTTTTCGTATATGATGGCAAAATACCGTATTCATAAATAGAATGGGTATGCCAACTTAAAACGAAGGAGTCGTTATGACAGAAGAAGTAACTCAAACCGAAACCAAAAAGGAGCGCAAAATGACAAAGACAACATTTGCCGAAGTTCTCAACAACAGTAAGCTGATGGTCACCGGCCTGCAAGCCAATGCCGAGGCGGTCGGCAAGCGCGGGATCGACGCGGAGTTCACTGCCGCACTGAACACTACGGTCGCAAACCTGGAACAGCTTAACAGCGAGCAGGAAACTCTGAAAGCCAGCCTGAAAACCAAGACCGCCGAGCTGGACGCCAAGCTGGTAACGCTGAACAAGATGTACAGCGAATCCAGGAAGGTGGTCAAACTGGCGATGGATCAGACCCGCTGGCTGGAGTTTGGCATCAGCGACAAGCGTTAGGAATCGCAATTTCCAATGAAATACGGAGATAAGCATTGATATACATCCATCACACAAAGGTATTTTCCATCAAATCAAGGATTGAAGGTATGACATCGTAGAGGTTGATATCAACGGAGGTGCAATAATGGCCGATTCTTTTTCTCAACTTTATATTCAGATTGTTTTTTCGGTTGCACGCCGCGAGAAACGCATCCGATCCGAATATCAGGAAGAGATAAATAAATACATCACCGGAATCGTACAGAATAAAGGACACAAAATGCTGGC
This sequence comes from bacterium, assembly GCA_018824205.1. Classification (GTDB taxonomy): domain Bacteria; phylum Fidelibacterota; class UBA2242; order UBA2242; family UBA2242; genus B118-G9. Next base: position 2,892 of record JAHJGX010000075.1, on the reverse strand, counting down.
GATTAATGGTATGCCGGAACATATCCATATTTTTGTCGGGCTGAATCCGGCGGTAGCGATTTCGGACCTGGTCGCGGATATAAAAAAGAATTCGTCCGCGTGGATTAATAAGGATAAGAGGTGGTTTTCACGCAGGTTTCATTGGCAAAAAGGGTACGCGGCGTTTAGCTACTCGCACTCCGCGATTGGGAATGTGGCTCGATATATTGCCAATCAGCAAAAGCATCACCGGAAGAAAACTTTTGAGGAGGAGTACATCGCATTTTTGAAGGCGTTCGGGATCGAATATGATGAGAGATATGTCTTTGATTGATAAAACATCTGACCCTTGCAGAGTCGGTCTATTTCCCCTTGGAATAGGGCAACATACATTGGACGCCTGCGGCGTCGGTGGTTTCGGTCGAATCGATGGCGAAACACCCCGCCGGGGTGGAATGTCTGTTGAACCAATCAAAGACCTCCGACCTACACCCCGCCGGGGTGGAATGTATGTTGTTAATGAACCAAAGTTTTTCCCCTCACCCTGCAGGGGTGAAATGAATCTACCGGATACATATGACCTCTGCGAGGTCGGTTTCCTCATCCGGGATTTTAGACAACATACATTGGACGCCTCCGACGTCAGGACTTCATTATGCAATTAGTCATCAACACATACGGTGCGGCCATTCACAAGGTAGGCAATCTCTTTGAGATATGCGCCGACGGCAATAAAAGCCTGGTATCGCCGAAAAAAGTCCAATCCATCCTGATTACTACCGGCGTCCACCTGACATCCGATGCTATTGAAATGGCGGTGGAAAACAACATCGACATTCTTTTTGCCGACAAATATGGCAACCCCTATGGCCGTATCTGGCACAGTAAACTCGGCTCCACGGCCCGTATCCGCCGTTCCCAAATCTTGTTAAGTATGCATTCCGAAGGATTGCAAATAGGATTGCAATGGATATTAAGACGCTTTGAAAGTCAGGTGGAATATCTGAAAACCGTGCGCGAACGCCGCACCCGCCAATCGGCAGAGCTTAGCAATGTCATCAATTTACTGAATAGATCGATTGACGATTTAAACCACCTGGACGGGAATATCAATGAGCTTCGCAACAAAATCCTGGGCATTGAAGGCTATGCCGGCCGGCAGTACTGGCAACTTCTGGGCGGCCTGATGCCGGAACGGTTTCAGTTTTGTGAACGGTCCCGTAATCCTGCAAAAGATGAGTTTAATTGTTTGTTAAACTATGCTTATGGAGTGCTTTACGGGATTGTTGAACGAGCGTGTATAATTGCGGGTCTGGACCCCTATGTGGGATTTATTCATACGGATAATTATAACAAAACGTCGTTGGTGTTTGACATTATCGAGGCTTACCGGATTTATGCCGAGGAGACAGTACTGGGACTGTTTTCGGCACGGAAAATAACACCGAAACTGTTCGATCCGTATTTGAACGGCTTAACCTTGAACACGGAAGGAAAGAAGGTATTGCTGGAAAAATACAACCAGTTTCTGGATGAGGCTATGCGTTATTCCGGGCGGAATATCAAACGGCGGGATATTGTGCAGTTTGATCTGCATAAATTTGCTAAGGAATTGGTGAAGATGTACGGTGGAGAAGATGAGTAAACCGCTGAAGCGGTTACTGTGTTGGGGGATAGGTATATCCAAACACCCGAATAAATTCGGGTGCTGTTCCAAATTGGTAGTTGAAAAGATTAAGAAAGCACCCCGATTCATCGGGGTGAAGACAGACAGCCAATCCAATTTCCTAACGGCTTCAGCCGTTTATAATAGTGGATTATTATGAAAACTACCGAGCAGTTGGTCTGGGTCATTTATGACATTGTCAAAAACAAGCCCAGAACGAAGATCGCTAAGATTTTGCAGGAAAAGGGTCTTTACCGGGTGCAGAAGTCGGTTTTTTTAGGAACAATCGAGCGCAATCAATTGGATGAATTAAAATTACAAATCAGCGATTTGTTTAATGAGGCGACAGATTCTGTATATATTTTCCCCCTTTGCAGTGAAGATTTTAATAAAGTGATTTTGCTGGGACAAGCCTTTGATAAAAAGATGGTGACCGATGAGGTTAAGAGTCTGTTTTTGTAAAATAATCATAATGAGGTAGTGAGATGGAAGAAAAAATATTTATACCTGAATTGCATGATATTGGAAAATTGATTGACAAAAAAGTTAGAAATCTTATTGGAATTAAGGATCACCCACTTATTGATTCAATATTTGATCAACATGGTAATAAGGAACTTTTTTTTCCAAGTTGGTGGACACAGTATCATCATAAGAAAAAAGATAAAAATAAACCAAATGACTGGGGTACAGAGAATGATATAAAAGATTGGAAAGACATTCCGAAAGAATTTAGACAAGACTTATTTATCCTGATACTTTCTGATCATTTGGCGGCGTCTTCCTCAAGATCAACATTGGAAAAATTCGGGTTTACACCTGATGATAAGCAGCCTGACAATCCTGAGCAACAGAAATCTATACTGAAAGAGTTGGGAATTGATAACCAGGACGAGATCAGGGGTATAGTTAAACTCTGGAACAAGAAATTTTACCAAGACGAAGAAAGCCGAGGCAACTCTTGGGCAAAATACGATAAAGCAGAAGATATTCAATCTATCTTCAATGAAATTCAGCGTTGTCAATCGGGGAAAGAATTTCTGGAAATAAATAAAAAATATCTAAAACTAACACCAGAGGATAAGACTCTTCCCAGAAATATCACATCGCTCTATACGCACCTGGAATTGGTGGGGAACATCTATCGAGTGTTAAAAAGATGTACTCATTTTGAAAAGAATGATGAAGATTATTTTTTACGATTAAACAACCAGAGAGGAGTAAAATCAATCGGAGAGGCAGAAGGC
>JAHJGX010000074.1 GCA_018824205.1 bacterium | reverse complement strand
GACAACGTCATAAACGGATTGTCCAGTTGACAACCCAATTGACGGGCTTTAGAATTCAAAATATCCATAGCATTCCGAACCTCCAGCAACGGTCGATCGCTCATCAGGCCGGCAATCGGCAAGGCCAGAGAAGCAAGTACTTTCCGGTTTTCCACTATCACCTCCCCACCCTGCATATTCCGGATTTCATCGATCGCAAAAAGCATATCTTCATCGCTGACGCCAATAACAATAATATTATGGGAATCATGGGCAACGGTTGACGCAATCGCCCCGCTTTTCAATCCGATTCCCCGTGTAAAACCCAATCCGATATTACCACTGGCATGATGACGCTCCACAACGGCCATCTTCAGGATGTCCCGGTCTGGATCACTGACAGCATATCCATCCGCTATTTGACATTTCAGTAGCACTTTTTTTGTCAATAGCTGGTTCGGGATAATATCGATCACGTTCATCATTTGTCCATCAGCCCTGACGGCCAAATCTGAAACCGACAAATCTTTTACCAGAATTGTCCAGGGTAATTCGGAAATCTGTGATTTATTGAATGATAATGTACGCCCATTTTTCGCCACGAGACATCCATTCTTAAAAACCATTTTTATCGAAAAATCGTTGAAATTATCAAACAGAATCAGATCGGCATCATATCCAGGCGCGATGGCTCCCTTGGTTTTCAGACCAAAGTGCCGGGCTGTATTCAATGACGCCATTTGCAGTGCAATAATCGGATCAATTCCAAAATCAATTGCATCGCGGACCATAGAGTTGATATGCCCATAATCCAGCAGAACATCAGGGTGCCGGTCATCGGTGACAAATCCGCAATTCCGTGAATTCAGCGGAGTCACCAGCGGCAGCAGATCTTTCAGGTTGCGGGCCGCAGACCCCTCCCGGATCATCAAAAACATCCCTTTTTGCAGTTTTTCACGGGCCTCGTCAATGTTGGTACTTTCGTGGTCTGAACGAATGCCGGCAGAAATGTACGCCGATAAATCCTTATCACGCACCAGGGGAGCGTGGCCATCAATATTTTTTTCACCGGCCACAGCCAGTTTATCCAGAACAGCAGAATCACCAAACAGAACGCCCGGGAAATTCATCATTTCGCCAATTCCTAAAATCCGGGGATTGTCAATCCATTTCCGCATATCCTCAGCCGTTACTATCGCCCCGGCGGTTTCCAAATGCGTCGCCGGCACGCAGGAGGGCAACATAAAATAAACTTCCAGAGGCAATTCAGCGCTGACGTCCAGCATGTACCGTAATCCGTCCAAGCCCATCACATTCACAATTTCATGGGGATCCGCGATAACTGCAGTGGTGCCCATCGGAACCACCGCCCGGGCAAATTCTTCCGGACTCAGCATGGAACTTTCCAGGTGAACATGCCCGTCAATCAGTCCAGGGGCAAGATACAAGCCTTTAGCGTTAATTGTTACTTTGGCGTCATAATCACCAAATCCGACAATTTTTCCGTCGAAGACCGCTACGCTGGTCCTGACAATTTCAGCAGCTAACAGATTTACAAGCTGAACGTCTTTGAATAAGGTATCAACCGGGATATTTCCCCGGGCTGCCGATATAATTGTCTCAATACTCATTCTTATCACCTTTGGCTTTATCGCGGTTTAAAAACAAAAAACACCTCGCCGGGAGGTGTTTTTATTGATTGGACTCGTTATGGAGATCTGAATCTGAAATACTAACGGCAATTGTTTGAAAACCACAGAGAAATGTCTGAATTACCCTGTTTCATTGTGTCCAGTAACACAACAAAATCGGCGAGTCCCTCGATATCAAATTCCAGGCGATAATAGTTCAGTGTCCAGATCAGCATCAACAGTACAACCGACCGGTTTTTACTGAGAAACGGCTCGCCGTCCACCATGTAATACACAAACCAGCCCAACTGTGAATACAGATCTTTGCGGTTCGATAAACGCTCTCCTAAAAAGCATGTCAGTGAACCGCCGCCCGGTAATCCGACCACATTTTTCAGTGCTTCAAAATCCCGGACGCCATAGTCATCTTCAAACTTTTTGGCCAGCATCCAGTTGACATAACAGAGTAGTTTCAGTTCTTTTTTCTGATCGTCAGTCATCAATACCTCCCAGCACATCGGCATGCAGCATTAACTGATCTTCAATGCCTCTGAGATGCTCTAATTCGTAATCTTCCGGCAGGCTAACTTTGATTGTTTTCAAAGTGACTTCCTTACGATCGCTATTGACATCCAGATCGACTTCAGTACCAAAATCCCAGAACATCGCTTTGGTTACTTCCCGGGGAAGCAACACGCCGCGACTGGATCCAACCCGAATAATTTTTCGTCGCATAATAACCTCAATTGCTTACTTCTTCAACCGGATCAATTTCCATTAAAACGTCTTTGTAATCTTCCAGAAACCCGTTGAAATCTTCGAGATAGGATTTTTTCTTTTTCTCCTCTTCCCGCGGATTCCGTAAAATTACTTTTTCGTTTTCCTCATCCAGAATCAGATCAATGGGATCACCAAAATCCCACTCCATCGTTTTAATTACATCTTTGGGTAATAAGATACACAGGCTTGCGCCCACCCGTACAATTTTTCTTCTCATCTATAAGCCCCTTATAGTCTTCAAACTACACTTCAAGATAATTGTTATTATATTTAAAAACAAGCTCCGTTTAAAAAAAATTACAACATATAACCAGCACTGGTACCAAATATTATACGAGACAATACCAAATAAATATTAAGGTGCTGTTTATTATATAAATAGAGTGGTATCGGGTTTTCTTTCATCTGATAATTTACACAACAATTCAGTGATTATATCAAAATTAAAAAGACCGAATGTTAATAGTCTATTATTAAATGAAAAGCAAGCAAGTCTAATCGCTCAGCCGGATTGCCCTGCTTTAATCTGTGTCCCGATACCGGCTCGGCCAGAGTTTACACAGGCGCTCACGGATAAATTTTTCCGTACCGAAGTTTTTCGGCTGGTAAAAACCCGGCGCCTGCATTCCGTCCGGCAAATAGCACTCTTCGACAAAGGCGTCCGGGAAATCATGGGGATATTGGTAGCCCTTTCCAAAGTCCATGGATTTCATCAGTTTGGTCGGCGCATTTCTAAGATGCAGGGGCACTACGGGAAGTTCGCCTTCCTTGACTGCCGCCTGGGCTTTGCGCAGAGACAGATAGGAAGCATTGCTTTTCGGCGATGCGGCCAGATAATTGGTAACCTGCGCCAGAACGATCGCGGCTTCGGGCATTCCGATGGCATGCACTGCCTGAAAACCCGATGTTGCTACAGACAACGCCAAGGGACTGGCATTGCCAATATCCTCACTGGCCAGAATGATCAGTCGCCGGGCAACAAATAGGGGGTCTTCCCCATTTTCCAGCATTACGGCCAGCCAGTAAACCGCCGCATCGGGATCGCTGCCCCGGACACTTTTGATTAAAGCCGAAATCACATCATAATGGTAATCACCCTTTTTATCATACAATAAATTCCGTTGTTGTAGTGCCTCCCGCGCAAGAGCCAGGTTAATATGTACCCGTTTTTCGGTATCCGTATGTGTCAATTGCAGACAAATCTCAATGGCATTCAGCAATTTCCGGGCATCGCCGTTTACCGTATGAATCAACAGTTGGCGGGCATCGGAATCGAGCAGGATATCCATTTTTTGCAGAATAATGTCATTATCCATTGCCTGGGACAATATCGTCTCGAGATTTTCATCACTCAGGTTCGTCAGTTTCAATACCCGGCAGCGGGACAGCAGTGGCGCGATCACTTCAAAAGACGGATTTTCCGTGGTTGCTCCGATCAGTGTCAGGGCTCCGCTCTCAACAGCATGCAGCAGGGCGTCCTGCTGGGCTTTGTTAAACCGGTGAATCTCATCAATAAATAAAATGGTTTTATTGCCCTGGCGTCGATTCAAATCCGCCTGATCGATAATTTTGCGGACGTCTTTAACCCCTGCAGATACCGCACTGATCTGAAAGAATTTTGCACTGATTTGCCTGGATATAATCCTGGCCAGCGTGGTCTTTCCGGAACCCGGCGGCCCCCATAATATCATTGAGAATATCCCTTTGGCCGCCAACGCTTTATGCAGTATTTTGCCATCGCCGGTCAGATGTTCCTGACCGACAAAGTCCTCAATGACGGTTGGCCGCATCCGTTCCGCCAAAGGCGGTAAAAGGGCCTGTTTATCGGTTTGTTTATCAAACAGTTCCATAATTTCAGTCTAAGTCAAAGGTCTCGAGGTATTTCGGAATAGCGGTTTCCCAGTTGAAGCTGGCCTGAATCCGCTCGCCCAGCGCAGCCGACTGCGATGCTTCGCCATGAACGATGAATATCTTCCTGGGCGCTTCGTTAAAGCTCGATAGCCAGGCCAAAATCTCGTTGTAATCCGCATGGGCTGAAAATCCGCTGATCTGCTCGATATGGGCTTTAACCGGTACCTGCTGGCCATGAATCTTGACGCTTTCGGCACCTTCCAGAATTGTACGACCGCGGGTTCCTTCGGCCTGGTAACCGATAAACAGAACTGTATTATTTGGATTGGCCAGGCGATTAAATAGGTGATGCAGAATTCGGCCGCCGGTCACCATCCCGCTGGCGGAAATAATAATCGCTTTCCCGAAAATATTATTGATCGCTTTGGACTGTTCGGCTGTCTTGGCAAACCGTAAATCCGTTGTCTTCAGGATATCAATGCCCTTCAGTTTAGCCAATTTGGATTCCATATCGTGGTCCTGAGTGTTTTTCATAAACACATTGGTAGCATTGATGGCCATCGGGCTGTCCACGAAAATCGGCATAATTGGAATGCGCTTTTCATTTTCAAGTTCCCGAATAGTATAGAGCAGTTCCTGTGTCCGCCCAACCGCAAACGACGGAATCACCAGAACGCCACCCCGCTCGTAGCTGTCATTGATGACTTTAGCCAGATCTTCCTTGCGATCCGTTTCCCCGTGCAGCCGGTTGCCGTACGTGGATTCAAGGACCAGGTAATCGGTCCCAAACACCGTATGAGGGTCGCGAAGAATCGGCTGTGCCGGACGTCCCAGGTCACCGGAAAACAGTATCCGGCGTTCGCCGTCTTCCTGTTTTACACGAATGTCCACAAAGGCCGAGCCGAGAATATGTCCTGCATCGCGGTAACAAAGCGTAAGCCCGGGAGACAAATCTACTATCTTTCCGTAAGGCAACGGCTGAAACAGTTCCAGAGCATTCTCGGCATCAGTCAGCGAGTAAAGCGGCATTGCGGGTTCGTGTTTGGTAAACTGTTTTTTATTGGCATATTTGGCGTCTTCTTCCTGCAGGTGCGCTGAATCAGGGAGCATAATCTGACATAGGTCCATTGTTGCCGGAGTGGCATAGACCGTTCCCTTAAACCCCAATTGAACCAGCTTCGGCAGATAGCCGGTGTGATCGATATGGGCATGAGTTAAAATAACCGCATCGATTGATGATGGATCAATCGGAAAATCTTCCCAGTTACGCAGCCGTAATTCCTTCAGGCCCTGAAACATACCGCAGTCAATCAATAACTTTTTCCCGTCGGCTTCCAGTAAATATTTCGACCCGGTCACCGTACCTGTCGCTCCCAGAAATGTTAGCTTTGCCATGATTACTCCTCCGGTTATTTTAAAAATAGGATTTTTTCTGTTAAAACATGTTTACTAGTTGCAACCTGGAAAAAGTAGCACCCGGAAGCAACCGTCTTGCCAAGATCATTCCGGCCATCCCAGCTGAGATAGTATTCTGATTTTATCGCATTCGTATGCTTTAACTGCCGGACAATTCGGCCTTGAGAATTATAGACATATATATCAAATGGTTCTTTATTCGGCATGATCAATTCAAACGTAACCCGGCTGTTAAACGGATTCGGATAACCGTGGCTGAGAGTTGGTTTTTCCGGGACCAGCGGGGTCTCCGGATCGATGCCGGCACAGCTGAACCCGAACCACTCGGAGATATTTTTTAGAACTGATTTTCTTGAGGTCGGGGTGGTAATGGTTTCCCATGGAAATCCGAAATACACCAGTTTACCGGGAACGGATCCGTCAGAAAATACTCCTTCATATTGAATGCCGGCTACAACGCCACCGGAATATTCAAGACAGGCATTGGCATTTAATTTTGGGGAAATTACATCTGGAAAGTCTTCTTGATAGATTCCGGCGCTACCGTCATCATATTCAAAGGCCAGACCCGCAAATATTCCACCGGTAACTGTATAATCGTTGGCGTCATCCTGCACATAATCGGCGTGCAGATAATTCAAAAAGAAAGACTTGTCACCGGTTCCGCCATTTCCATCTAAATCATAGGCAATTTCAGAACCACTGACAAAGAGTTGACCGCCATTTTTCAGATAGCTCGCAACCAGGTTTTGCTCGCTGGCGGAAAAGGTTTCATCGTCCCTGCTTTCATCACCAAGAATCCAGTACACCGCCTGATAATCCAAGAGCTGCACGGCCCCGGAAACCACCGCTTCATTGGCCACCGTTTCAAATGGAATTTTAAACTCCGCCAGGGCAGTGCCCATCCATTGCGCAAAGGCGTGATAGGGCATTCCCCAACTGCCGCTACCCCGGTCAAAACCGTCAACAATCAGCACTTTACCGGCACAGGCCGGCGGTGAATAATATCCATACGTATCCGACGGTAAGCTTTCGACAATGCCATCTTCATTATTG
>JAHJGX010000073.1 GCA_018824205.1 bacterium | reverse complement strand
TTGATCCGGGAACTGGTAAAGGCATCAGCGGTCGTCACTTCGCCGGATCGTTCGATAATCTGGTCAATAAATTCACTCTCAATGACGCCCCCAAGGGTTTCAATGATCTGGCGCTTGGCGTCGGCCAGGGCATCGGCGCGGGCGTCGGTTTCATTGGCAAAGCGATGAGAGATTCCCACATAAATCCCCGGATTTATCTTGTCCACCCATTTCGGGCGCGGCTCTTTGGTGATGCGTTTCTGGGCAAACAGTTGCATGCTCAGCATGAGAACAGACAATAAAAGTATGATGCGAAGAATTTGTTCGCGGAAATTTTTTCGCTGGTAATCCGGATTGTTTTTCATAGATACTCCCGTCATAAATTGCATTTGCCCAAAGAATACTCAGAAAATTCCAGAAATTCAAACAAAAGATGAATTTTCTGCTCGATTGATAGTTTTATCTGTCTTCTTAATTTAGTATATTCATTTTACATGATCTCGTATGACCGAAATAAAATACACCTTTTATCTTTATAATGAAATGAGGAGAATCATGCCATGAACTCAGGCAAAATTTCATTCATTTTTATTGCAATTCTCTTGCTGGTGATAGTCGCCGATGCCCAGTTCTATGATGTATCTGTCGAAATATCCATTGACCGGATGCCGGAAAAAGAGCGCATGGACCTGAAAACACTAGAGCAGATGATTCCCTACTATTTTGAAAGCTACGACTGGTTTGAAAATACCTATGGTCTTGAAATCCCGTTAAAAATAAGCATGTTCCCCGAAGCGGTCAATTCCAGTGGATTTGAACGGGTGTTTTCCAGCCAGTTTTTAATATCAAATGAAACTGCGGACCAGCGCTTTTTTGAAAAGGGTTTCAAATTTGTATACAATTCAAACGATCCGCTGATGCATTCGGAAATGACCCATTCGCTTGCCAGCGCCTTTGATTTCTACGCCTATATGTTTATCGCCGGGGAACTGGACACCTACGATCCTCTGGGTGGAAACAATATTTACGATAAGGCCCGTGACATTGCAACACGCGGGCAGGTATCGGAACGGTCGTCAGGCTGGAAATCCCGGCTGCAGGATCTGGATGAAATTCAACGGCTACGGGACTATCGCCTCGTTAAATATTATTACTGGCTCACAATTGACAGTATTGACCGGGAAAATCCCAAAGCGGCCCGTGAAACCATTGACACAATGCTCATGCACCTAAAACGCATGTTTGACATTAATGCCCGGGAGCGCTATACCCACATTTTTCTCGACGTGCACGCCCGTGATATCGCCGAAATAATCCGGGGTTTCGGAACGCCCGCCCAACTGGAAATAATCATCACGCTGGATCCGGACAACGAGGCCATTTATAAAGAACTTGGTGTATCCAAATAATCATTCTGAATTATAATATCGATTTAAATTATTTCAGTATATCAATATAGCGCCGTTTACCGAACAGGTAAAAGCCCAGAGCAATGGAACCGTGATACAAGCGGTCCATAATCTTTTTATCGAACACTTTTCGCAGCGAATGCACCTGTTTGCGCTTGCGGCAGATCAATCCCGGATGAAGCAATATCCAGAAATGCGCTTTGCAGATGGCACGTATACGGTCCCAATCTCTCTTAATCAGCGAAAAACCAAGCGCCAAATAATCCAGCAATATTCTGATTGGAAAAATATACAACGTAACCAGAAAACGGTAATTCGCCAGCAGCATCAGCAGGCTATTGCGATGGTTCAGGTACTTTTTAAACGGTGATTCCGCGCCCAATGTAAAACCCGAGCGGTGCCAGACCACCGCCTGCGGTTCCACTGCGATATCATAGCCCATCAACTGAATCCGCCATTGCAGGTCCACCTCCTCCATGTGCGCGAAAAAGGATTCATCGAACAGGCCGGCCTTTTTCAATATCTCTGTCCTAGCCAGAAATGCCGTTCCCGAAGCCCAGAAAATCCGGTCATAAAACTGATCATACTGGCCAAGGTCTTTTTCCACATGCTCCACAATCCGGCCGTGGGCGAAGGGAAACCCGAAAATATCCATCTCTCCGCCACAGGCCCCGGAATAATCAAAATATTCCCGGTTTTGATAAGAGAGTAATTTCGGTTGTACCACGGCGATTTTTGCATCGGACTGCAGTTTTGAAAGTAACAATTCAATCCAGCCCGGTTTGTGGATCGTATCATTGTTCAGGATCAGGACAAACGGCGTTCTGGCCGCATTCACACCCTCATTGCAGCCCCCGGCAAAACCGCAGTTTTTTTCAAGTTTCAGAATTTCTACTTGCGGATATTCTACTTCAACCATAGCCACACTACCGTCGGTTGATGCGTTATCCACCAGGATTGTATGAATAGCGAGATGGGTAGACGCATAGAGAGAGGCGAGGCAATCCCGCAGGATTTCCTCGCCGTTATAATGGGGTATAATTACCGTTATTTTTGTATCAGTATGATTCAATCGAATCTGCTGTTAATCGATTTCTTGCGGGACGACCAAGGAGTCTGCCGTGATTTTTGGAATCCTGGAGCGATACTGTTCCCGCATTGCCTCGGCCCCCTTGTCAGTGGGATGGAGCGCCAGCCAGTTGTCCAGCAGACGCGTGGCGGCCTCAAAATTTTCCGAATCTTCATATAAGCGTACCATGAGACTGATCAGTTCCACATCTTCCTGGTTTTTCGCGTATACCGGTTCGATAATTTGCAGGGATTTTTCCGCGTTTTTCAGATACTGATAATAGATCGTGGCGTATTTGATTTTATCTTTGTCACTATTTCCGGATTGCTCCATCAGACGATCAAGTCGGCGTTCCAGCTCTTCCGGACGGCCGCCTTCGTTATACAGCATACCGAGTTGCAGGTAGGTCTCTTCGTTTCCGATCGGCAGGATATCTTCGGGCATGCGAACTTCCATGGAGTCCAGCAAGGCCAGCATTTTTTCTTTGTCACCGGCATAGAACCGGTCAACCGCGACCTGAAAAAAAGCCGCCCGGTAGTTACCAATCAATTTTGTGATGGTATCATTAAAATAGATTTTGGGATTATTCAGATTCCGGTATTGGTAGACATTCAGCAGATTATGCTCAATCTTGGCTGCGTCTGTCCGCTTCACCTGTTCCGGATACACCTGAAACGTCAAGCCCTGCATCTGCAGGTATTTGTCCATTCCCAGACGATTGCTCGGCGATACAGTGGTGGCGAAATAGACCGGACGGTCCCATTTATTGACTTCCAGTAACTGCAAAATCATCAGGTCCTGAACCCGGATTCCCTGGCCCATAATCGTCGGTTTCATTTCCCACTCCATTGGTTCCAGGTCTGATCCCGGCGGTGGAGATACCTGCACTTTTCGTTTCTTGAAAGGCATTACCGTCAGTTTCTCAATGGTCTCGTCAGACAGTCCGACTTTTATTTTCGGTTCATTCTCTTTCAATTGTTTGATATACCATGGGGTGTTCAGCAGCGACAGGTTGACGACCCGGACATCCTTGCGGACGCCTTCAACCTCCTGCATATACCAGACTGGAAAAGTATCGTTGTCGCCATTTGTAAAAATTATCCCGTTTGGTTCGCAGCTCTGAAGCAGGTTCCAGGAGTAGTCCCAAGCCACATAATTGCCTTTACGGCTGTGTTCGTGGTAATTCGCCACAAGAAGATTGACAGGCAGCACGATCAATAAAATAACCGTCACCAAATAAACCAGGGGTTTCCGCAGTTTTTCACTTTTAAGTTCGGTCAGGTGGGAAATCAGGGCCGTCGCGCCGATACCAATCCAGATGGAAAACGCAAAAAACGATCCCACATAAGAATAATCCCGTTCCCTGGGTTGCGGATCATCCTGATTCAGATACAGCACAATCATCAGGCCTGTAAAAATGAACAGGGCCAGGACGGAAAGAGCTTTATTTTTATCTTTATTAAAATGCGTCAGCAATCCGTACAATCCCACCAGAAAGGGAAACGGTAAAAAGAACTGAAAGGGATCGACGCTCACGTCATTTCTGCCGACAAACTGCCAGTTGAAGTAGCGGATATACATCTTTTTAATCTGATAATTCCAGAAATAATTCAAGCCGCTTTTACCCTTCCATAGACGATCGGCTTCCGGTTTCCAGACCTTGCGGTCGAAAATATCCGTAAATTCCCGGCGGCCGTACTGCTCGCGCTCCAGATAAGCAACCGCCTGATGAGTGGTCTCGGGATCGTTTTCATCAATTGTTGGATTCTGATTACTGCGGATAAAAATAGTCGAATAGGACGAATAGCCGATCAGGATCAGGATTAACGACATCAATGCCAGCGAAACAATATGGTGCTTTTTCCGAATCGCCCAGGCAGTTGCGATAAAAACCACAACGACCGTCAGGCCCACCGCAAAAAGACCAAAATTATCCGCAATTTTCGGAATACCCCGAATCACACCGCCGTTAATTACCAGAAAAACGCCCGACGCCGTCATTGCCATTAGTACCGTTTTACTGTGCTCTTTGATGCGCGCACTCTCGGATTTCATGTACATTAGAATATACGCTCCAGCAAATGAGAGAAGGGTCATAATAGCCTGGGCCGGGAAGGATTTGCTAATTAATGACCTCCAGAAAACAAACATGATCGACACCCCAGCCACACCGATAATCACATCGGCGACTAACCAGCCAATGTTGGATATTTTTGTTCGTTTAAAGTAGATAATCAAAGCAATGAAAAAGATCGCCAGCAGATTTAATAAGTGAATACCCATTGCCAGACCCATTATATAGGCAATTATCAGTAAATATTTCTCATGGCCGGGTTTGTCTGAACGCTGCTCCCAATACAGAATCAGCCAGACGACAATCGCCGTCAGAAATGTAGAATAAGAATAGACTTCCGCCTCAACCGTATTGAACCAGTGGCTGTCGGTAAAGGCAAATGTCATGGCCCCAATAAAGGCGCCGCCATAGACGGCCACTTTCTGGATAACCGTGACCGGTTTGCCCCAGCTTTTCAATAATTGTACAATAATTAAAAATAAAAACATGACCGCAAAGGAACTGACCAGCGGCGACATCAGGTTGACCCGGTAGCCAATATCGTTTCCAATTGGTAAAATGGAAAACATCCGGCCAATCAACAGATAGAGCGGGCTGCCCGGAGGATGGGGAACGCCCAGGGTGTAGGACGTGGCAATGAATTCACCGCAATCCCAGAATGAGACTGTCGGCGCCAGCGTATCCATGTAAACAATCCAGCTGAGTAAAAACGTCAACAGCGTCAGAATTGCCTTTTCTTTGTTATTTTTCAGAATCTCCATGATTGTCCTTATTTATAAATTTTTACTTATCTTCGGTTTTATTGGAATCGTGTTTCATTTTTAATTCAACAAATTTCATCTTCAGATCGGATAGCGCCGATTTCAGAACCTGTTGCTCTTTATCGGAAAGATTGCCCTTTGTTTTCTCTTCAATCATTTCCAGCATATCAATGGTGAACCGGGCTTCTGATAAATTGGTTTCCGTTTTTCCCGTCAGCGGATTTTCCTTTTTGCCCAGCTGAATCCAGGCGCTGGACAAAAAGGACTGCAGCAGGCGGATGAACATCAATTCGTTTTGATCGGGTTTCTGATCGGTCAATTTCGCTCCTACAATACGTCCACAAAATTCATGTACTCAGCATAATTCTGAATCAGGTGTTCCCGCACGTTCGAGTAATCCGGACGGCGCAGATGGGAATCGTTTTTTATCAGCATAAAGGCTTCACGTCGCGCAAGTTTCAGTAATTCTTTGTCAACCAGTAAATCAGCAATTTTCATCTTTGGAAAACCATGTTGGCGGGTTCCGTAGAACTCGCCAGGTCCGCGTAATTTAAGGTCTTGCTCCGATATTTCAAAACCATCCGTTGTCCCGTTAATTATCCCTAAACGTTTGTGGGAAGTCTCGGTGCGTTTCCGTTCCACCAGCACACAGACCCCGTTCTTCTCGCCCCGGCCGATCCGACCACGCAACTGGTGAACCTGGGTCAGCCCGAAACGCTCCGCATTTTCAATGACCATAATCGTTGCGTTGGGATTGTCCACACCAACCTCAATAACCGTTGTACTCACGAGAATGTCCACGGTTCCATCACTGAAGCGATGCATGACATCATCTTTTTCGGCACTATTCATTCCGCCGTGCACCAGCGCCAGACTGAAATCCGGAAATACTCTTTCCCGCAGATAATCAAAGCCCTGTATCGCCGCTTGCAAATCCATCTTGGCGGACTCTTCGATCAGTGGATAAACAATATAAGCCTGGTCACCACTCTTTATCTGTTTGCGAATATAATCATAAACATTGTCGAGCTGATCGACGTTGACAATCCGGGTAATGATCTTGCCTTTGTGGGCCGGCAATTCATCCAGCACCGATACGTCCATATCGCCGTACAGGGTCATGCTCATCGTCCGGGGAATCGGCGTCGCCGTCATCACCAGCACGTCGGGATTAAAACCTTTTTCGATCAGCTGACTGCGCTGCAACACGCCAAAGCGATGCTGTTCGTCAATTACTACCAGAGCCAGGTTTTGAAAGGTAACTGTTTCCTGAATAAGTGCGTGGGTCCCGACAATCAGTTCCGCAGTTCCGCATTCGATTTCGGCCAGGATCTGCTCCCGCTCGGATTTTTTCTGTCCTCCGATCAGCAACCGAACGGTTATCCCCGCCGGCCCACCCAACTTTCGGAGATTGCGATAATGCTGTTCCGCCAGTATTTCCGTTGGCGCCATGACCGCCGCCTGATACCCGTTGCCGATGGCGATACTGGCACACAATAGCGCGACCACAGTTTTACCGGACCCCACATCACCCTGCAGTAGGCGATTCATCACGGTTTCCGATTTCATGTCGTCCCAAATCTCATGAATCACTTTTTTCTGGGCTTCGGTTAGTTCGAAGGGCAGTTTTTTATAAATTGTTTTCAAATGTGCGCCGGTGCTTTCATAACGCAGATTTTTTTTAATTTCCTTAATACTGCGCCGCTTCACCGCCAGCAAGAGCTGCAAAAAGAACAACTCTTCGAATTTAAACCGCCGGATCGCTCCGTCTAATTCATCAAGAGAATCGGGAAAATGGATTTGCCGCAGCGCTCGGTTGATTTCATAAAATTTTAATGAATCTAAGATGTTACGCGGTAAAATTTCATCAATCTGCCAGATGAGTTTTTCGAAATATTTATGAAACAGACGCCGGAAACCACGACTGTCCAAACCGACTTTCTTTAAATCTGCGGTTGAAGGATAAAGCGGGATAATCCGGGCTGTATTCAGCGTGGCGTAGTCGCCGCTTTCCAGAATATCATAATCGGGATGGACAAATTGCAGCCCGCCGTAATATTCCACCTTGCCGCTCATGGCCACCATCTCACCGACTTTAAAGACATGTTGAATATACTTGGCGCCATTGAACCAGACACAGCGCATCTGTCCGCTGTCATCACCGATCAATATCTGGAAATACGGTCGCTTGCGGGTGCGCACAGTATTCATCGACAGTACTTTGCCGACAATTGTCGATTCCGTACCAGGTTTCAACTTTGCAATGGGAGTGATGGTGCTGCGATCCAGATAACGCCGGGGAAAATGATAGAGAAGGTCTAAAAATGTATTGATCCCCGCTTTTTCCAGGATCTCGGAGCGCTTCGGGCCAACCCCTTTCACGTATGTAACGGGTGTATTCCCTTGCAGTTTGTAATCAGTGGATGACGGTGACTGTTTCAAATCAGCTAATTACCATCTACGGGTATATGTATAGCTTATCGTTTCGCTTGAATCCGCTTTTACCGTAATCGGAAAAAGCACCCGGCTGCTGGATTGTTGCTGATAGTCGTGACTGGTTTTTTTGATGTCCCAGTAACCGGAAATATTTTCAACAACCTCAACTTCCGCACTTGTGGTTTTACGATTCCTGATCTCGATTTTAACGGTTATTGTTTCTGCATTTTTGGACGAGCGATCCTGCTCAATAATAGTTCGTTTTCCTTTTACATCAAACGCATTCCCGATCGTCAGACGCAAGGTGTCTTTGTTGCTCGTGTGTTCAATTTGGTCTTCGCCGATAAACTGCAGGGTTTCATCGACATCCCGCTTAAACACCCGCACAATGCCTTTTGGCATCGCCATTCCCATGTTGTTTTCTTTCCTGTTTTCAATCCGGAACACTACCCGCAGAGGGCTTTCAATTTCATTAGTGGAATAATTTTCAAAAAGGTACACCTTACGGCCTTTGCCGTTAATTTCATCAAACAGGCTGACCTGCTTCAATTCACTGTGCCGCAGGGTAATTGGATTCGGCAGAGCATAGAGATAATAATCGCCGATTTCCCGGGTTTCCGGGACTTTTTTCTGAGCCATACTAAGAATGTTCGCTTGAGGAATAACTTTATACTCATCACGGCCCATTGTTGCTCTGTGAATATCGCCGGCAATCAGTTTCACTTTGGCATTTTCAAACGTAGTGCCGGAATTGTTGTTCAGTGAAATCCAGGAATTCAGGGAAAATTCGTTCTCTTCCCGGTTCAGCACCAATATATATTCGGCGTTCCAGGACATGCCACTGGTCAGATAGCTGAGTTGTGCATCGGTTTTGCCTTTGAAAGCGGATTGAATATTCCACTCCAGGGTCGGTTTCAGGATCAGTCCGCCGGGTAACGACGGAAATTCATAATCGATAATGTTTTCAGTGGCCAGAATCCGAATGACATCATTGGGCAGGCTGAGAATGACATGATCTTTCTCATGATTCATTAAGATACCGGAGATATTTTCATCGGATTTAAGGCGAAACATCACATTTTCGCCGGTATATTTATCAAAAATCTTCTGAGTGTTCACCAGATCATAGAGATAATTCTGTTCCACCAGTTGGTACTGACCGGTTATTTTGGGAAAACTTAATTTTACCGTCGTTGGCCGGACCCGTTTGGAAACACCTTCAATCCGAAGGGTATTGGCTCCCTTGCTCAGAGCAATCTCTTTTTCCTGAAAGATCAAACCGAGATCATTATTATAAATCGTTACCTGTGTATTGTTAAATTCATTTTCAGCCAAACAGGGCAGATATAAACATAAGAGCAAAGAAAGGATAATCCCTTTGTAATCCCTATGCATAATCACTCCATATTAATTCTATATACGTTTGCGACGACTTAGACGAGCGCTTTCAGGTTGGCTTCCAGTTTCACCAGTTGCTCTCGCCGAAACTGCTCTTTTTCTTTCTCTTTATCCACCACCGCCTTGGGCGCTTTTTCAAGGAAATTCGAATTTGTGAGTTTCGCCTTGATTGACTTCACGAGTCCTCTGAGCCGACTGATCTCCTTTTCCAGGCGCTGCTTTTCGGCATCCACATCAATCAGGCCTTCCAGGGGAATAAAAAATTCGGTACCGTGAACCACAATCGTGGATGCCGGATGGGGTTTTTCACCGTCTCCAACGATTCGGATTTCCGAGACTTTGGCCAGATTTTTAACATATTCGGCTAACGATTCATCTTTAACCAGCTGTAAAGGCAACTGATCATCACTGCCCCGTACAAGCAGTTCCAGCTGGGCCGACGGCGGGATGTTCATTTCACTCCGGGCGGTCCGCAGGGCTATGATCATTTCCTGAACCACCTGAAATTTTTCTTCAATGTTCTTGTCGCCGGCAGATAGTTTCAATTTGGGCCAACCGGACACGATGATATCCGGTTCGGACGCAGATTTCAGATGCTGATAAATCTCTTCCGTGATGAACGGTGCGTAGGGGTGCAGAATCTTGAGTATGTTTTTCAAAGTGAAAATGGCTATTGTAAGCGCTGTCTGTTTCTCTTCAGCAGATTTTTTATAAAGACGGTCTTTGATTAGCTCGATATACCAGTCACAGTAGTCGCTCCAGACAAAATCATAGATAGCCCGGGCGACCTCGTCAAACCGGAAACGTTTCAGGTTCTTTTCCACCTTGTCAACGGTTTTTTTCAGCCGGATCAAAATCCACTGGTCGGCTAAGCTCAGCGTTAATTTGTCCGGATCAACGGATTGTTCCAGAATGGAATCGTCATCAATATTCATCAGAATAAAGCGCGATGCATTCCAGATTTTATTCATGAAATTCCGGCCTATTTCCAGCCGTTCTTCGGAAAAAAGAATATCCTGGCCCTGGGGCGCAATTAACATAATTCCATAGCGCAGAGCATCAGCGCCATATTTTTCAACAAGATCCAGCGGGTCCGGTGAATTGCCGAGGGACTTGCTCATCTTCCGGCCCTTAAGGTCCCGAATAAGTCCGGTATAATAGACGTCGGTAAAAGGAATATCCCCCATAAATTCCAAACTGGCCATGATCATGCGGGCCACCCAGAAGAAAATAATATCCGGCGCCGTTACCAGCGTATTGGTTGGAAAAAATGCTTTCAGATCGGCGGTCTTTTTCGGCCAGCCCATGGTTGAAAAAGGCCAGAGCCAGGCGCTGAACCAGGTGTCCAGAACATCCGGGTCCTGATAGACCGTCCCGCCGCACTGCGGACAGGTCGTAGGATCTTCAGCCAATGCGTCAGTCCACTCACACCGGGTACAGTAAAATACCGGCACCCGATGGCCCCACCACAATTGACGTGAAATACACCAGTCGCGGACATTATTCATCCAGTGATCGTAGGTCTTGATCCAGTGACCGGGATGAAATTTTATCTTGCCTTCATCAACGACTTTAATGGCCGGTTCCGCCAGAGGTTTCATCTTCACAAACCACTGATCGGACAGATAGGGCTCTACCATTACCCCGGCCCGTTCACTAAAACCGACGCTATGAGTATAGTCTTCAATCTTTTCCAACAGGCCCAGCCGTTCCATTTCCGCCACGACGATTTTCCGGGCTTCGTAGCGATCTTTGCCCTCTACCAGAGGACCGGCAGCGACATTCATCGTCGCATCGGGGTTCATCACATTGATTTTTTCCAGGCCGTGACGCACTCCGATTTCGAAATCATTGGGATCGTGGGCCGGCGTCACTTTTACAGCACCTGTACCAAACTCAACGTCCACAAAATCGTCTCCCACAATCGGAATGACCCGTTTCATGATCGGTAAAACTACATTTTTACCTATTAAACTCTTAAAACGTTTATCTTTAGGATTGACTGCAACCGCCGTATCGCCGAGCATGGTTTCCGGCCGGGTTGTTGCGACGGTCAAGTGTCCGGTCCCATCTTCCAGAGGATACTTGAAATACCACAAATGCCCGCGGCTCTCTTTGTGAATGACCTCTTCATCGGAAAGCGCCGTTTGGGAAATCGGGCACCAGTTGATAATCTTGCGGCCGCGATAGATCAATCCTTTTTGATAGAGATGCACAAAGACCTGACGCACCGCATTGGAAAGACCTTTGTCTAACGTAAAGCGCTCACGTTCCCAGTCACAGGAGCAGCCGATTTTTCGCAGCTGGTTCAGAATGATAGATTTATGTTTATTGGCCCAGTCCCAGACAATATTTACAAAGTCGTCCCGTTCGTAATCGTTATGGGATTTACCCTTTTTGCGAAGGTTTTTTTCCACGACATTCTGGGTAGCGATTCCGGCGTGATCGGAGCCGGGCAGCCAGAGCGTTTCATAGCCATTCATCCGGGCATAACGGACCAGGATATCCTGAAGCGTATTATTCAGCACATGGCCGAGATGCAAAATTCCGGTCACATTGGGCGGCGGAATAACGATGACAAAGGATTTTTTTAAGGATTTGTTATCAGCATGGAAGTAGTTTTTTTCCAGCCAGTAATCATACCAACGGGATTCAACATGTTTCGGATCGTAGATTTTATCTAACTGAACTGCCAATGATATACCTTTCTAAGAGTCAATAATAAGACTGAATGCGGTTGTCAATTTTAGTACGTTCTGATTAGCTTGCATTAGACGGCGACTCATTACCCGGGCAATATTCTGCATAACCTGATTACCGATTTCCGGATAATCGTTACATATCTTAAAGAATTTATCTTTACCAATTTTGGCCACCCCGCAGACAGCTGCAGCCTTGACTGTAGCGCTGCGTTTATCATTTTCGCTGAACAGGCTCATTTCACCAAAAAAGGGCCGAAAATCACTGGACAATGAAATCAGGCTCTTCTCCCGGGTGTCGGCCTGGGATACATTGGTTTTCAGGGTGAGCGCCTGAGAAATCTCAACTTTCCCATCCAGTAGAATAAGGATTGAATCGCCGGGATCACCTTCCTGAATAATAACATCATCTTTATTGAATTGGATTGGCGTAATGACTTTACAGAATTTATCTATCTGATCTTCGTTCAGACCCGAGAATATCTCATAATCCTTCAGAATTAGCGGATTGTATTCACAGGTATTTTTATGTTTTTTAATAATACTCATCAGATCAACACCACGGCTTTTTCGTTTTCTTGAATGATATAATCATCGGCAGGATTTAAATTGACAATGATTTTATTCTCTTCGCCCAGCGTCCGGCCGGCTTCTTTTAACTTGCGTTCGATAAATGCATCCAGATGGCTGGAATCCGATGACAGAAAATCTGAAACACCAATCGATTCAACCTCGGCAACCACCCCCAGAACCAGCATTTTCTGCTGGGTTTTAAAATGTTCGGAAACCTCTTTAAATGTCTTGCCCTTAAATCGTGCCGGTATAGCAGCCGTCGCGATCCGGTGATCACTTTTAGCGCTGAACAGGGTGGTAAATACATTCGACAGCCCCGGTTCAGCCACATCACCGGCCAGTATAAAATCAATAAACTGATCGCTGACGATCACCTCATCGGCCTTAGCCCGCTTGACATGGACTTCGTTATCAGAAACCATGATAAACGCAATGACCTTTTTCTTCGGATAACTGGACTTAATGTTCAACGTTGCCAGGAGCGTTTTCTCGTCGGCGACCGATGGATCGTACTGGTCAAGGTTCGGTAAAAGAATAATCGTTTTGGCATCCTGAATATTGGCCCGCTCAAGCGGTGCGTTCCGGGTATAATCACCCCGAATGAATTTTACTTTAAATTTGCGGAACCTGTCCAGAACACTGTTGATTTCCTCCTCGGAAAGCTCATTCACCAGAATAATGCGCGGTGGTCGGTTTTTTGACAGCGAAAACAGTGTGTCAATAATTGATTCGGCTTTATTGTTCCAGCCGCAGATAATAATATGATCTTCAAAACTTATGGATTCCAATCCCTGATCCTCCCTGATTTTGCGGGCCACAAAAATCGAAGATATTGTAGCCGTGATTAATGATACAAGAGTAACCCCGGAAATCATGACAAAAATTCCCACCAGCCGGCCCCCGATGGTAATCGGGCGAATATCTCCGTAGCCGACTGTAAAAACAGTTACCAGCGCCCACCAGACCGAATCCCACAATCCCCGATACTCTTCGGGGTTCTGTTGTCCTTCAAAATGCAGAACCGCTACCGACGCCACAACGGTCAGCAGCGTCAATGCCAGAAATATTCTGAAAATAGCTTTACTGAAAATCGATTTTAAGGTCTCAATAAAACCCAAACTATTACTCACTCCTCCAAAAAACGTTAACAGGAAAGATATTACTTAAAAAGGACTTGAAAGTCAATAACAGCGAATTCCAAGCAGACTGGACTTCAGACCGAATTTATTCGGGCTGGAGTCCAGTCTGCGGATGCGCATCTTCCGACTCAAGTCCAGCGTCAGCAGACGGGACTTCGCACACTTAGGCGGGCGGAGTTCAGAATGCGAGAATAACACCATTCTGTCTCAAGTCCACTATCGCTAGCTTGCCTGCCTGCCTAATTAAATCACCTATATATTTCATCAGAATAAAATCTTTCCTTTATTTCACCGGGGCGCTCTTGTGAACTCGAGTCTTCAGCAGACTCAGAATGCGAGAATTAAATCGTCTCAAGTCCAGCGTCGCTTCGCTCCTCCGAACTCGAGTCTCTCGAATTTTAATCAAATATGAGGTCTGCAAATTCTATTTCCTTGATATATTGTTCATAATTTTTTATTTGGAGGCTATATAATTCAGGGCTTCCAAAGCAATTATTCAGTAATTCGTCATTAAACAAGACTCCATTTCTTTTGCCAATCCATTCCGGATAATTGGAATATTTCCAATCTGAAAGATGATCCACTAATCCTGCTTTCTGGGGATTATAATGAATATACTGGCAGAGAGAAATTAGATAATTTTCATTTTTTACTTTTTTATGTTGTAATGGTCCCTGGTAAAGGTGTCCTTTTCTTGAATACTTTTTATTATAGTGTTGAACATAAGAGTTATTTAAATCGTTAAAAATTCGATAAACCGGCTTGTCTTCGTCTTGTCTTAGCAGGAAATGAAAGTGATTGGGCATTAAGCAGTATGCAAAAACAGAAGCGGGATACGCAATAATTTTGGGTTTTATTTTATGTAAAAAATACAAATAATCATCGGCGCCTTTAAAGAGCAATGTATTTTCAACCGAACGGTTATATATATGGAAGTATGCTCCCTCGACAAACTCTTCTTTTTTACACCGCATATTTACACCCTCTTTCCCGCAGACTGGACTTCAGACCGAATTTATTCGGGATGGAGTTCAGAA
>JAHJGX010000072.1 GCA_018824205.1 bacterium | reverse complement strand
ATTTAGACGACATACACAATCGGTCTATTCTTCCTATCCTGAAAGTCCCTGTTGATACCTACTCTTTAAATGAATCTACGGCGATAAATGCCAAAAACCTTCACCTGCATCATTCCGAAAGCAACTTTGTTGTATTCCGCGGCGACGAAAAACTTGGCACGGTACATTTACCAATTCCCGGTCGCCATAATATCCAGAATGCTCTGGCCGCGATTTCGATCAGCCTGGAATATGGCATCGATTTCAATACTATTAAACGGGCCATTGAATCCTTTGAAGGTGTCCAAAGACGATTTGAGATAATATTTCAAAATGATGACATAATGCTCGTTGACGATTACGCCCACCACCCCAGCGAAATCAAAGCAACACTTAGTGCCGCAAAACAGGGTTGGAACCGGCGGGTAGTTGCCATTTTTCAACCCCATTTGTACAGCCGCACTCAATTATTATACAGGAAATTTGCAGAAGAACTGGAACAGGCTGACGTGATTGTCATTTTGGACATTTATCCGGCACGGGAAAAACCAATTCCCGGAGTTTCCAGTCAATTAATTGAGGATATCCTCCGGACAAAAGGCATTCCGGACGTTCATTCTATTCACAAACTTTCCGATGTACCTGCTTTAATTCGTTCGTTATATAAACCCGGTGACATGATTATCACATTAGGCGCCGGGGACGTTAATTCTATACTTAGTGTTATTCAAAAGGACATGATCAAGGGTGATTAAGGACAATTTTACCGATTTGTGCAGATCTCAAGCAGGGCTCTTAATAGTAACGGGGGGCAACCATAGACATAGCTGGCTCATTAATCCGGATTCCCGGATAATATATCTTATGGTTCAAATTGAGAGCCCTGTGTTACCTGTAAGAAATTATGAAATATTATGAAAACAGAACAAAATGACAAATTCCCACCATTCAAAGTCATCTGTCGGATCGGAACTGGTATTCTGGTTTCGGTTCTTTTTGTTTTGCTGATTCAGGGATCAAATTCCTGGTGCAGCTTTATGGAAGTCTTTGATGTTACCCAAGTCAATATACAGGGTAATACAATTTTAACGGACTATGAAATCCTGCAGATTGCTAATATTCAACTGGATACCTGCATTAAATTTCTGGATTTGGCTTCAATCCAGCGGCAACTTGAGACAAATCCTTATATCAGAGCCGCTGCTGTCAGCCTGGATTTTCCCAGCAATGTTAATATTCTTATCAGTGAGCGTGTTCCCATCTGTTACATTAGCCATAAGGATCTGTTTCTGGTCGATGCTGAAGGAATCGTGCTGCCAATGCCCAAACAGTCACTGGGGACAAATTTACCGGTGATATCCGGTTTTGAAAGCGATTCACTGGATTATTTTCCCGGATATTACATCCCTAACGAATCCGTTCAGGAAATTATCCAAGTCATTAGCGGCACCTTAAATGCAGCGCCGGAGCTGTATTCGGAAATATCGGAAATCCGCCACTGGAATGACAATAATTTTATTTTATATACAGTTAAAAGCGGAACCCCTATTTATTTAGGAAATAAAAGTTTGCCTGAACAATTAAATATACTGGCAAATTTTCAAACCCGACTTAACGGGAAACGGCATTTAAGCGATTATCAGTATCTTGATCTTCGCTGGAACAAACAAATTGTCGCAAAAGAGAGACGATCATAGGATATAATTAATGAAGATGCGAAATCATTTTATTACCAGTGTAGATATCGGAAGCAGTAAAACCTGTGCTTTGATTGCAGAATTAAATTCCGAGACCGGAATTCCTGTTATTAAAGGATATGGAACTGTCGGAACCAAAGGATTGAAAAAAGGCGCTGTCGTCAACATTGAGGAGCTGAGTCATACGATTAGCCAGGCGGTCAATGCTGCCGAGACCATGGCCGGAACCACTGTTTCAAATTGTTTTGCCAGTATCAGCGGCGATCAAATCCGCAGTATGAATACTCAGGGCCTGATTGCGATATCCCGGGATGCCCGAAGTGGAATTGGCGAAGCCCGGGAAATTGAAAAAGAAGATATCGATCGGGTCATCGAACATACCCGTGCCGTCCCCCTCCCGGTCGATCGTCAAATTCTGCATGTGATGCCCCAGGAATTCATAGTTGACGAGCAGTGCGGCATCAAAAATCCAATTAATCTTCTTGGACGTCGGCTTGAAGTCAAAGTTCATATCACAACTTACAGTACAACCGTCGCTTCAAACCTGACACGCTGCTTTAAAAATGCGGAATTGTCGGTTATCAATTTCATCCTGCATTCATTAGCCTCCTCAGAAAGTGTCCTGACGCCTGATGAAAAAGAATCCGGCTCAATCCTGATTGATATTGGGAACGGGACTCTCGATGTAATCGTCTATTCCGAAGGCGGAATCCACCATACCGGTGTCGTGAATTTTGGTGATCATCTGGTAACCAGCGATATTGCTTATCTTTTGCGGATTCCCCAGGAGTATGCTGAAAAAATTAAGAAAAATCATGGCTACAGTTTTACACAAAATGTCGATAAAGAAGCCATTATTAAAATCGACAGTATCGGAAACCGGCCGGCCCGGGAAATTCCTCTGTTAAAACTGGCTGAATATATCGAGCCGAGGATGGAAGAAATCTTACGGGAAGCTTTTATGGAATCCAAAAAATCCGATATACCGCTAACGTCAATCCAATCGGTGATTTTGACCGGCGGCGGAGCTTTGATAAAAGGTTGTGAAGAACTGGCTGAGTCGATTTTTAAGATACCGGCCCGAATTGGATTTCCCACCGGCTATACCGGATTTGAGGATGAGTTAAACAATCCCAAATATGCTGCAGCTATCGGAATGCTGCGATTCGCCCTGAAAGATAAATCAACCAATCACATTCATTCGTCCGCTTCCGACACATGGCTGACAAAAGCCTGGAAGTGGCTAAAAAATATCACTGAAAATATCTTGTAAAAAATAAAATGTGGAGGAAAGTATGTTATTTGAGTTTGACGATTTAGCGAACCAACAAGCAAAATTAAAAGTCATCGGAGTCGGTGGCGGTGGCGGCAACGCAATAAACCGGATGATTGAATCCGGTTTAACCGGTGTAGATTTCATTGCAATAAACACCGATGCACAGGATTTGGACAATAATCTGTCCCCGACAAAAATCCAGATTGGAAAAGATTTAACCCGCGGCCTTGGCGCTGGTGCTGTAAAAGAGGTTGGAAGAATGGCTATGGAAGCAGATCGCCAACCGGCATCGAACGCAATAAACGGCGCCGACATGGTATTTATCACTGCCGGTATGGGCGGTGGCACCGGAACAGGCGCTTCTCCGCTCATCGCCAAATTAGCCAAAGAGCAAGGCTGTCTGACAGTGGGAATTGTCACTAAGCCCTTTCATTTCGAGGGTCCGAAACGCATGCAGCGTGCTGAAGAAGGTATTCGTGAACTACGAGAAAATGTGGATACGTTAATCACCATCCCCAATCAGCGCTTATTAAGTATTGTCGATCGAAAAACCTCCATTCGTCAGGCTTTTCAAACCGCTGACAGTGTGCTGTATCAGGCCACAAAGGGCATCTCTGATCTGATTAACCGGCACGGTATAATCAATCTTGATTTTGCCGATATTAAAACGATTATGAAAAATATGGGTGATGCTATAATGGGAACCGGATTGGCTACCGGCGATGAACGGGCTGTACTTGCCGCCCAGCAGGCGATTTCCAGTCCTCTATTGAATGACATGAGCATCAGTGGCGCTAATGGGCTATTAATCAACATTACCGGCGGCCCGGATCTAAATCTGTTTGAAGTTGATGAAGCATGCAAAATTATCACCGAAGAAGCTGGAAGTGATGCGGATATTATTATTGGCGCTGTCATCGATGAAAATATGACAGATGAAATCATGATTACCGTTATTGCAACCGGTTTCAATGGATCTTCCAGGCCGCGATTCCGGGAAAACGAATCCGTGATCATTTCACCAAAGGATGAGCTTTTTGCTGAAGAAATAGCATCATCAACAGGAAACAGCAACAATGATCAGACATCATATGAGTCCGACTATTACCCTGAATCAAAACTGAAAATCGCATTTCAGGATGATGAAAAAAGTCTTGTTGAAAATGTGACCGATGTGAACGACAGAAACATTCCGGCTATCCTGCGAAAGATGATGAATAAGTAACTCTCTCTCCACATCTGATAAAAAAAGAGCCCCTGTTTTTACAGGGGCTCTTCTCTTTCCAAATGAGAAAATCTTAAACCGCTTTCTTCACGTGATCACTTTTTATACATGAAGTGCAAACTTTAGCAGTAAGAATGGAACCATTCAGGTCAATTCTCATTTTTTTCAAGTTCGGCTCCCAACGGCGCCGGGTCTTGTTATGAGCATGACTGACACTGTTTCCGTAGATTGGCTTTTTGCCACATATTTCACATACTTTTGACATGATATTGAACTCCTTAAAAAAAACCCGTGGAATTTGGCGATAATTCTTATGAATGTCAATTCTTTTTCACATATTTATCTTTACTTAATGAACTGGTCGATCAACGGGATATTTGCTATATTTAATCAATGAAAATCGATAGTATCTCAATAAAATCAACCGTTTTTCTCGCTCCAATGGCCGGCTACACGAATTCTCCCTTTCGTCAAATATGTAAAGAAAAGGGCGCCGGTTTCGTCTTTACTGAGTTTGTCAGTTCGGAAGGGATTATCCGGGAATCTCAAAAAACCTTCGAATATCTACAATTCATAGAGTCAGAGCGTCCCATCGGAATACAGCTTTTCGGGCATAATCCGGAATCCATGGCAGAAGCGGCAAGAATAATTGAAGATCGTTATAAACCCGATGTAATCGATTTAAACTTTGGTTGTTCAGTAAGAAAGGTTGTTAAGAAAAATGCCGGGGCTGCCCTTCTGAAGGATATTGGTCTGCTTGAATCGGTTGCGCAAAGCGTCGTCAAGGCGGTTAAAACGCCGGTGACGGCAAAAATACGTTCCGGGTGGAACCATCATCAGTCGATTGTAGCAATCGAAGTCGCACAAATCCTTGAAAATGCCGGGGTCAAAGCCCTGACGATTCATCCCAGAACTGCCTCGGATGGTTATCGTAACACCGCCGACTGGAACATGATCGCAGAAATAAAGAATATGCTCTCCATCCCGGTAATTGGCAATGGTGATATCAAAGTTCCCGAAGATGCTTTGCGGATGAAAGAATCAACCGGTTGCGACGCTGTAATGATTGGCCGGGCAGCAATCGGTAATCCATGGATATTTGAACAGGTAAATCATCTCTTTGAAGGAAATACCAACTATCACGAACCGGATTTATCAGTAAAACTTGATATGTGTATCCAGCATATCACTCGTGAAAAACAATATGCGGATGACGACCATGTTAATCGCATTATGAAGAAATATTATCGCCATTATATCCATGGATTTCCGAATGCCTCCGAAATCCGGAATCATCTGGTGAACTCAAAATCACTGGATGATACTGTATCTGCACTTCAGGAAATACGGAATCATATTCTTAATTACCCAACCCAGATAATTCATGTCAAAGACATCTTCAAGAAAATAACTTCTTTCCGTGGCAAATCATTTTCATGATACAATCGCTGTGGTTCTGAAAGAATAAATTGCTAAAAAGAAGATTTTCTGAATTACAGAAACAGATTATTTTTGCATTTGAAAGTCTTTTTTATTGATTACCAAAACATGATATAAAGTACAGATAAAATTGCAAATATTCCGATAGATCCAACATTAAACAGAGTATCGGTGTGAAATAATCCCTTCTCAACCTTAATTGCTTTCGCGGCATCACCCCTGGATTCTATCAGCGTAATGATCACAACAGTCAAACTAAGTAACAAAAACACAACACCCATTCGATTTAAAAATGGTAAAGCCGGGATAAGGGCTTTTATTCCCAATGATAAAGGAATCGTCAAAACAGCCGCCCATATCGCCGAATTCGCCGTGGCTTTTTTCCAGAAAAGCCCGAAGATAAATATTGCAAAAATTCCCGGACTAATAAAACCGGTGAATTCCTGTATGAATTGAAAGGCTTGTTCCAGACTGCTCAATGTGGGCGCGATTAATACCGCAATAATTAAGGCTACGGCGCTGGCAACACGACCGGAAAGCACTAACTGGGTTTCCGAAGCATCTTTCTTAATAATCTGTTTATAAAGATCAATTGAGAAAATTGTCGC
Organism: bacterium; assembly: GCA_018824205.1. Taxonomy (GTDB): domain Bacteria; phylum Fidelibacterota; class UBA2242; order UBA2242; family UBA2242; genus B118-G9. Next base: position 9,735 of record JAHJGX010000072.1, on the reverse strand, counting down.
AGTACTATTTACCATTGAGCTTAATGATGATACAATCGCCGCAATGAGTGCTGCGAAAGCAAGTCCCTTCAAACCAACCGGTACAAATTGACTCAGTAACCATGGATAGGCTTCATCCGACTTCGCAATATCCGCTTTCAGCGCAAACGCCACAATGCCGGGAATTACTACTATTAAGGGGGTCAGGAGCTTCAAATAACCGCCCAAAAGCAATCCACGTTGAGCCTCCTTAATACTTTTAGCGGCGAGCGCTCTTTGGGTAATATATTGATTACAGCCCCAATAGAAAAAATGAGCCATCCACATACCGCCCAGTAATACTCCGAGTCCGGGCAATTCAGGATAATTTGGATTAGACTTATCCAGGATCATGTCGAACTTTTCCGGAACCTGACGAACCAGATCTACAAATCCGGTTAGCGCGCCATTCCCTCCACTGACAGCATTCAAAGCAAAAAAGGTTGTGATAAGTCCTCCACCGATTAAGACGATGACTTGCACTACATCCGTCCAAGCAACCGCCTTTAAACCGCCATAAATTGTGTACATCGCTGAAAAGACTGCCAGTCCAAGAATACCGTAAAACAGGGGAATACCCATTATAGTCCGTAGAGCAAGAGCTCCCAAATATAAAACTGAAGTGAGATTCACAAAGACATACAGCAACAACCAAAAAACCGCCAAACCCGTTCTAACCCGTTTATCATAACGGATTTCGAGCAATTGGGGCATTGTATAAATTCCTTCTTTTAGAAAAATCGGTAAAAAGAACTTGGCGACAATGATTAATGTGATGGCTGCCGTCCATTCATAGGTGGCGATACCGAGTCCGATTACAAAACCGGAGCCTGACATGCCAATGAACTGTTCAGCGGAGATATTGGCGGCGATTAGTGATGCACCGATGGCCCACCAGGGAAGTGATTTGCTGGCCAGAAAATAGTCGCTGGAGTTTTTCTCGTGACCCTTCTTTTCACAGGAGACCCACAGCCCCAGTCCAATGATAAACACGATGTAACTGATAAAGACGACATAATCAACTATGGAAAAATTCATTTCAAAACCTCCTTATTATGTCAATATTCATGTCAATATTCCGTACACTGTTTAAGCCAGGCAACTGTTTCGTTTCGGACTAAGGTTGGCACTGGATTAGATATTCGAGTTTAGTTCTAAGCACCTAGAAGCCGATTGAGATTGAATACTTTGAAAGACCGTCGAACCTTTTCATATCGATATAACTATAATCCACTCCGAAATAAATATTATTTAAGCGTTGAGCAACACCAAACCCCAAAGTAAGTCCCTCTTCGGCGTTACTTTTAAAGAGAGAAGAATACCCTGCCCTGAGTAACAATGTTTCTTTCCATGAAAACTCTGTTCCTATATTCAGGTAAGAATTATTATTATTGGGATGCAGGGCGTCTACCGCAACTGTCCATCGCCCAAAAGCATTGCTAATCGGATCTGCTGCAAGCCCCACACTAAAGATTAATGGCAGAGGCCATTGTTTGGTTTGAAAAAGTGCAGTGATATTTTCATTATTACCGGCATTTCCGGGATCGACATCCACCGGTTGCATTAAATCCTTTCCCGTCATCTGCATTTCACCGCCAAAATTGGCAATATTCATTCCGATGCGGATATTCTTGATTTGGCTTATAAATAAAAGTCCAACATCGACGGCATACGCGTCGCTATGTTCATGCCAGATTTCCTGGGATATGTACTTCATCGTACCGCCAATAGAAAAACGGTCAGTCAGATTAGCTGCGTATGAGAGTCCGACAGCCATATCACGGGCGCCCCATCGCTCTCCGGTGCCTTCCGGGTTAGTTACAGTGGTTATCTCTTCTTCGCCATAATCCAATTGATTTAAACTTACACCAACCGCGCCATTTCCAACTTTATAGACGGCACTGATAAAATATTTCTCAGAGCCAACAAGCCATTTCATATGATTGACGGTAAATTCGTTTTGCTTAACCCTTGAAAGTCCTCCCGGATTCCAGTAAGTAGCTGTAGAATTGTTGGCGATAGCGACAAAAGCGCCACCCATCGCCGAAGCACGCGCACCAACCGGAATATGTAAAAATGCGGCAGCCGAAGTACCAACTTTATCCTGTGCCCATGAAATAGTAAATGACATAGTGAGAAAGAGTATTACTTTTTTAATCATTATCTATCCTGTTTTTCTATTTTATTATTGCCAACTTACCGGACTTTGATCTTCCACCTGCTTCCACTATGTAAAAATAAACACCAAAACTGGCGTCCAGACCTTCCCTTGTCCGTAAATCCCAGGTAACAGTACCGTTTTCGAAAACATCATCATGCTGGAGTTTGCGCACTAAGCTTCCATCTGCACTGTAAATATATATCCTGGCGTCAGCAGGAAGATGAGTAAAATATATTACTCTTTCGCCTCTTCCTCTTACTTCATACGGCAAGGGCTTCTCAAACGAATTGGTTACAATATAAGGATTCGGAACAACTTTAATTTTTTTCATTTTATCCGAAAGCTTATCATAATTAATGGAAGATTTTGATGCCCGATAGACAAATTTGTCCTGAGAATTGAACGGTTTGTAAAAATTAAGAAATAGGGTGTCGCCCGCCGCCGGAATTTTGCTGACTGTTTCTGAATTTTTATCCTTAAAGACAAGGCGCCATGATAATTGGGAGCTGTCCGGCACCGTTAAAAACAGAATGGCAAAGTGAGAGATAGTTCCGGGATGTTGCGGTTTATCAATCAGCCCGTATTCAATTTCAATAGGATTGTTCGGTTTGGTAACATCGAATATTCGGAAATTAGTTTGTTTCTCCCTTAATGGTGATCCGGTAGTGAATATTTTAGATAAAGTTGAAGATTGACAATTATATTCATCATAGAAAACCAACATATAATCGTACGGACATTTTATACTCTTTACATCTTCCCATTCAAATTCGGTGGCTACATACTCCAAATTTTGAGCGCTGGTATCCGACCAACGGGTTGTTGTTGTATCAACAGCAATATTGTTGAGATTCTGATATCTTGTGTCGAAGGATAAGCGAACACCCTTAAAAACATCTCCATTTTCAGGGCCCCAGTATGTATTTTCAAGTATGATTGTATCATTTGTAGCGGAATCGATTACAGAATAAGCCCACGCCACATTCACTTCATTTCTTGCAAGGGAATCGGTAAATGTAATAAAATATGTAGCATCCTCTATTTTAACCGGATCAATGACTTCCATAAAAGGAGTTACAGATGATGTTCCGGAAAATCTTTCAAGAGGAATACTTGATTCAGGCGGTTCGTAATTACATACCGGAGCATTTGGCACAATCATTACTGTATTCTTGTCGAAAGTGAGTTTTCCGGTTTCATCCATACTAATGGACTTATTATTTTCCGACGGGTAAATAGATTTAACCGCATTTCCTCTATCATAAGCGCATATGGCATAATAGTAGGTTTTACCGTTATCGACATCTTCATCAATAAAATAATTTTGAATTCCCGTATCGTTGCCTAAATAATATGGTTTTCCACTGCTCAATTGATAGAGAAGCGGGTCCGAATCAAAAAAGCCTTTAATGCCATTTTTCAAATCCATCTGTTCATAAGACTGATAGTCAACTAATTCACCATAACCGTTCGAAATGGTTTTACAATCGGAAAAATATGGATCGGTTCCTTTGTATATTTTATATCCTTCGAAATCATATTCATCGAGAACTTTATCATAAGAACTCTCCGCAACCCGGTCCCAATAGAGAATTACTCTACCGTCTTCAGCAACGGCGTGCACCGTTGGTTTATCCGGTGGTCGTGGAAAATTATAGTTAGAATCATATATCAATTGGGCGATCTGCCGATTTCTCACTACACTTTTATAATCTTCTCCATAAACCAGAGCTATTGAAAAACGCTGAGTTTTCGCGGCATTCAAAGGAAAATAACCGGATCCAAAAACAAAGTCCCCATCCTCGCCTCTAATCGGTCTGTTTTTAACGACCGACTCAGGCACGTCAAAACGCCCCGGGGTCATTCTAAGCCACATTTCTTCTTCATTATCTATATGAATTGCCCAGGAGGGTACAAAATAATCAAAATTCGTTAATCCGAGCTGGTCCGATTCGTTTACATCTTTTGAATCAAAGTGAGGTTCACCTTCGGTGGGCACGCCATCATTTTCACCAGTGTCATTAGTATTTGCTTTACCGTCCTCGCCAACATCATCCCTTTCAGGATCCCAGTCTCCATCGTTATCAATGCCGTCATCCCTTGCTTCATCAATTAGTAAATCGGACAGCCCGGCGCCGGTAAAGTAGTCTTTATATTGAACGGGATTTAACGTATCTATAAGCACGACGCCATCTGTTGTCTCTTTGTACACCCGATAATGTAATTGATAATTCTCATCAATAAGTCCGTCCAAATCATTATCAATATTATCGTAGGCGTTAGGGTTTAATTCCGGACCAGCATTTCCCAGGACCATATTGCCTTCTTCGAGAATTGTGGAATCAGGCACAAGCCTGAAACGGATTCCCATAGATACAACTTCTACCGTGGAATCAGGCATTATAAACTGAGTTCGATCATAGTTGCTTTTATCGATTAAAATCAATTTATCTCCTGCCTTGAGTTCGTGACTTCGAAAACAAGATTCCGTAAAAAACGGCGCTGAATTCACTTGGCTCGCGTTATCACCGTCATTATCAATTCCATCATAGGGATTACCCGGGGATTCGAGAAAAGCATAACCAATGTAACCCACTTCGTTCGGGTTGTTTTTCCACCTGGGATTGGCGGCGAGTGAAACATAATTATCAAAATCCCATGAATACACGATGGATTCACGAATATTAAAGAATGATGCGTCATCTATCCATTCAGAGCCGGCTCCTCCCACATAGGTTCCAACCAGGGCGCCGAAAGTCGCCTGATCGTAATTCACTGTGCCAATATTCTTCACCTCATAAACCCAAAAAATAACGTCCTGGGCAAGAAAATTCGACCACTGCATACCCCGGACGGATACTCTAAGTCCCTGTCCTCTTCTCGTAAGGTCTGTACTGTCAGGTAAAAATCCATGAACTGCATACATTTTTTCGTCGGCATTATCATCCATCATAAAGTAGCTTTCCTGGTCGGCATTCATAATACTCCGACCAAAATAACCGTTCCACTCCGAATTTCCGTTTTCATCAATCCAATTCGGGTGATCGGGCCAGTAAGGAGGCCATGTCTGCGGTAAATGACTCATCGCGACGCCGATTTCTTTTCCCTGGACTAATTCACTAAAGAAGCCTGGAATCGGTTCAAAACCCCAGAATTGCGACCCGCTGGGATTAAAATCACCTCCATGAGTGTTGCAGCATATAACAGATGTTAACGTGTCCGGAATGCCGTCATATAATCCGTTAACCCGGTAGTCACTGATTGGTAAGCGAACACCTACAAGTGGCTGGATGTCAATCACATAGCCATTCGCCTCGTACTTCCAGGCATTCCAGGTCGTATATCCCATATTGGTAAATGTACAAAAAACCTGGTTTCCATTATGTTTTCCCGTGCGTCGGGCTAATGGGCTCCCGCGACCAATCTGGGAAAATGCCCAGTTAGTTAACAAGAGGCCTATAAATACAATAATTACTGTTTTTTTTATTTTTACCATATTCAGCTATCCGTTTTATTTAAATTTATTTTTCCAGTTAATTGAGATACCCATTTCCAAACGTCTCGGTTCGGAATAGGCGGTTGGATTCCTGTAAAACTCACTAATCGTATTTACCAGTTCAGGAAGATTTTGCTGATTACGCAAAAATTCATCGAGCGTAAAATCTGCAGTGCCGCTATCGTTATAAACCCACAGTTGATTTTTTGTATCGAATAGGTTATAAATACGGGCTAATAGTCTTATATCGTAGTTTTTAAAGATAAAATCTTTAAATATATTTAAATCCACATTGAAATAACCGGGTTTTATTTCGCTATTGGTCAGCAATTCCGAAATGTTCATCGACTGAGATGGCGTATAGGGAAACCCGCTGCCATATTTTCCGATGATACTGAAACCATAGTGCAAAGGAAAAATATAGGAAAAGTTGACATTGACCGTATGAGTCTGATCAAAGTCAAGCCGGATAAGTTGGATTTCCGGACGTTCGCCGCTAATAATCTGATTACGGGTTGCCGCCGGATCGGAAGCATTGCCTTTCGCTACCTGGTAGGTATAATCGATTGCCGCACCCCAGTTGTTTGAAATTCGTTTATCAAAAGTCAGAATAACGCCCTTTACAAAACCAAAATCGCTGTTTACCAATTGGTGGTAATATGAAGAACCGCCCCAGATTACTATCTCATCAGCGCGTGTACCGGCAAGATTACGGATATCCCGAAAATATGCGGTCACTTCAAGGGCAATGTCATCGGTGATACCTTGCTTGATGCCGACTTCGCCGTTAATCGTTTCTTCAGGTTTCAGATCAGCATTTCCTGCCAAACCGATATTGCCCGTACCGCTTCCAAATTTAAACTCGGGATTTTGGTATAATAATTCAAAATTCGGCACCTGGAAAAAGTAGCCGTAGCTGAAGTGAACAACGCCGGTCGCCGTTATCGGAAAGGCAATGCCCAGTCTTGGACTTATACTCGATTTGGAGCTTACATCCCTGTACCAATATTCCCGCCGCTCCGCGATGGACTTATTTATATTTTCTAATTTTCGTGGGCGGTATATATCGGGATCGGAAACATCGGCTAATACAAATCCATTGGAATTAAAATAATCATACCGTACCCCGATATTTATTATAAGGTTTTTTAACTCTATTTTATCCTGAATATAAGTTGAAAATTCAATAGGTTTTTTTGTATAGAGATTAATTGCCAGATTTTCATCGGGATCATCAGGATTTGCTACTATCATATTAACATAGGGATTCATACTCTGGGACGGGTTTGGCAATCCTTGCTCCTGCAAGAGATTAATATCCTTAAATTTCAATTCATATTTTGTTGCTTCAATACCTGCTTTAATCTGGTGTATCTTATTTATTTGTGACGTCAGATCAAATTTAAAAAGGTAACTATCCGTCTGACGCTTGAAATGCTGGTTCTCGGTACCGCCGGTCAGAAAAGTCGGCATTTCCATAGGTTGTTGCTGAAGCAGACGATAATCCGTGTATAGTGAATCCTGATAATCCTCGTACACATAATGTTTATAGGTTTTATTGAAAGATGAGACAATCGCCTGATAAAAGGTAGCTTCCGAGAGCATATGCGTAAAAGTCAGACTGTTAGTATTTCCCCGACTGAATCGCTTTACATAGCCTTTCGGATTATAGGCAAACATATGGTTATAATCCTGGTAATCCAGGTGATCGATAATGCTGTTAAAATTTATTTTCAAATTTCTAAAGGGTTTAAAGGTTAGTTTAATATGACCGTAATATTTTTTGCGCCAGTTCATAGGAACATAGCTGCTATCTCCTGTGCTTTGAAAGGTATAGCGCGAATCAATGGGAGTCGCAGGACCATTGTTAATTGTAATGTCCCAGGGATTAAACACATATTTCCCGTACATCCAGCCATCACTTGTAAAAGAACGGACATCCGTATGAAAATAAATTTTGTCCCTAACAATGGGCATACTGAAGTAGGCTTCTACATTCCGGACACTTAATGGATTTATGTTGTCGATAGCCCGAAATATTTCCGTGTGATTACTGATATGATCACCAATATAGCTCTCAAACCCAAACCTCATCCTGTTATCCGCATCTTTTGTCACGATATTCACGTATCCTGATAGGGCTTTTCCATATTCGGCATTGAATGCGCCACTGACAAATTGCAGCTCCTGAACAGAATTTTTATTAATATCCACTGCGATTGCTCCGTCATAAGGATCGGAAATAGGTACGCCATCGATAGCATACATAATTTCACCACTACGACCGCCTCGTACATGCCCACCGACAACTCCAGCCTGAAGTTCCATAATATTTCCTATATCTGCAACCGGGAGAAAACCGATATCTTCGGACCTTATTACGGCTGTCGATGCAGTGAGATCTCTTACAACCAGAGGTTTTCTTTTGGCTGATACAATAATCTCACCCATTTCAATAGCAGATTTAGGTACGCTAAAATTTAGTTCGGTTGTTAAATCAATTGATACCGAAACATCTTCATAGGTCATTGCCTTATATCCAATTATAGAAATAGATATTGTATATAGTCCGGGCGGTATATTAAGAATGGAGAAAAATCCATCCATGTCGGTTGCTGCACCCATATAAGTTCCCCTTACAATGACATTGACAAATGGTAACGGTTCCATCGTTTCATCGTCAATAACCCGACCGGCTATTTTCCCGGTAACTCCAGCCTGCAATAATGTCAGACTTAGTATGATAAACATGATGCCTATGTAAATACTTTTGAATATTTTTCGTAATAACACTGCCATTATGATATCCTTATTGTCCTATAAACAACTATTTCATCTATTAATTTTGAGTAAATATCCACCTTCTATTAAGGTCGCTTTGATTTGCTCTGTAAGGGGACTGAACCTTCATCAGGTAAAATCAAAATTGATGAGTTAGCAAATAGTCATCTCGCAGAGAGCACAGAGTTATCATTTTCAATAAAATACAATGATTATGCATAAGCTATTGAATACATTGTAACTACTATTCTTTCCTATTTTTTCATTACCTTTTACGAATACACCAATCATAGTAAAACTTAATTACCAAATAAAGATGGGTTTTTAAGGTTAAAATAAAAATGCAGCGTATTTAGATAATACGCTGCATTTTTCGAGTTCCTATTTAACAAGCAACATTTTCCGTGTTTGCTGGAATCCGTCTGTCTGTATCTGGCAGAAATAGATTCCACTCGACAAACCTGATCCATCAAAATTAATATTATACTTTCCGGGGCTTTGTACATCATTGACTAAATTAACAATTTTCCGGCCAAGCATGTTATAAATATTTATTTGAACCAATTGCGTCTTAGGCAAATCATAACTAATTACCGTTGTCGGGTTAAAAGGATTGGGATAATTCTGATGAAGTTTCATTGTCTTCGGAATTGATATTTCTGTATTTTCTTCTATAGAAACAGCAGGCACACCATCTACACTGGGAACACCAAATAAATCATTAAGTTCGGTAACTCCACCGATCTTGATGAAGACATAGTGATCCTTCCCCGGCAGCATTTCGTTATCAAAGTTTTCATAACTTTCGCCACCGGGATAATAGACGCTGTATTTGTAGAGACTGGGACCGCCTGCGTTCCCGGCTGGAAATGTGACTATCCGCGACCAGATATTATCACCGGCAACTTTATCACCGTTTTTACCGGAATCATTAAGCATTAACAGCAGAGCATTGGCTGTATCCGCTAAACTCCAATCACCCGCCCAGGCACCGAGGACACTGTTTTGCCCTTTCAGACCAACATGAGTTATTGTCGCAGGATCTACAATGCTGCCGTCAAAACGGTTTTTGGCATTGCTGACATTCACACAGAATAGGATATCAAGATCGGATTCTAAGGGTTCAAGTTTAGGAACAATACTTGGAACATAATCAATATTGATTGCAACGCTGTCGGCGCCGATAGTAAAGGAGTGATTGTCACCAGTTTCCCAGCCCCAGTTTTCAAAATGATCTTCCGGAAAAGCATGGGCTTTGAATTCAGGGTTCATTCCTGTT
>JAHJGX010000071.1 GCA_018824205.1 bacterium | reverse complement strand
GCATGCAATGATTTGGAAACGGACCGTGGTTTTGAATCAATTCCGGATCTTGTTCACCATGGGCATCGACACTGCCCCAGACTGGAATTCCGTTAATTCGGGCATATCGAAGGAGCTGCTTAAAATGCGGCTTCAATGTCTCTGCTTCCGGTACGTAGAGTGCTCCGTTTTTTTCGATAAAATCAATCTGGGTGTCAACATCAAAAAACAAAATCTTTTTATGCGTATCCATAAAATTACTCTTTAATTAGTTAAAGAAGACTAAAGATTTAGTGATTAATTGGATAAAAGGTTCCCAGTATATAACCATTAAGATTGTGAAAAATGCCAGAAATGCAGGGACAGGTAAAATTTTAATCCCAGGATGAACGGTTTTAATCCGATGAAGACTGATAATCTCGACTGTGTAAAAGTATATGATCGGAAGGATGCTGATAATTATTAATACAATGAGCCGGAGTGGAACACCGCCGTTATATAGCGCTCTCAAAAGTAAAAATCTGCCGGTAAATCCGGGAGTGCCGGGCATTCCGATTAATCCAAGATAGAAAACCGTTTTTATTAATTTAGACTGTGTGGAAATCTTGTCACTTTTTTGAAGAAGGATGATTCCGGAAAGGATAATCGTTGTCGAAATGATCAAATAAATCGAGACAGTCAGTGCTTCTTTGGTGAAAACCGCCAGACCTGAAATGATCAATCCGTAATGGATTATCAGTGAAATAACAAAAAGATCGTTGATCGTTTTTTTCTTGAAGTAGTAGAAGTTTGCGCCTGCGATAAGGCAAATCGATAATCCGATGACAAAAACCATGTATTCACCTGGAACCGCCCCATAATTGCGAATCATCGGAAAGATGCCGTTCAGTATTCTGATTAATGAGCCAAAAAGAGCGATAAAAGGAAGGAAATAGGATGAACCGTAATACTTAACATGGTAGGTTTGGTGATGATCTTCATGCAGGGTTCTGAAGGGCAGGATAATTCCAAAAAGGCCGAGTCCTAAAATTAGGAAAAGGGTCAGGAAACAGAAATTAAGCGGGGATTCCAAAAGTGCCGCAGCCGGTAACTGTGCAGTATGAAAGTAAAGCGATCCGGTAAAGCCGTAGACAATCGAGAACCCGAAAAAGAGTAGTCCGAATAACAGTATCTGGATTGTCAGATCGACAGTAATCTGCCTATTGTCTGTATTTAGATGTGAAAATCGATTCATTATGATAGAATTGCCAATATAAATCAACCCTATACATAAAAGGAGCCCGATCGTTGAATTGGCTTCAAGCAGCAGGATAGATGCGGTCAGGATTATTAATTTTTGAAGAAGATCGTTTGTATAACCGGAAGACCAATATTTCCACAATTCCGGTAGTTCGAATATCAGGAAAACACACAAAAGTATAATGCTGAACATGTTCAAGAATGGGTCATGGACAAAGGAGTTGTAAAACAGGCCACAAGGATGGTCAAACCAACGAATCAGGTTGAGTGCAGCAAAAGTAACTACACTGACAATCAGCAGAATCTGCCGGATCTTTATCAGATGTCTTTGTTTGATCTCGGATGAGAAAAACAGGCAGAACACATTCAGGAGCAGAATGAATTCAGGAATAAAATAATGGAGACTAAGGAAATTATTCATATTCTCCGAATTAGATAACGGTTATATATTCAATTAAACTATACACGCTCCGGTCTATCATCTGCAGGACGGTTTCGGGGAAAATACCGAGCAGTAAAAGCGCAATTAAGATTACCGCTACAATGATCACTTCATTACTCATTTCACTTAAGTCTGTTGTAAAATCAAATTCATTTGTAGCCTGAATTGTGCTTCGGATAATTTTAAAAAATTGTACTCCAACCAGAATCAGACCCAGCAATGCAATCACCGAGAAAATTCTAGTTGAAAGCATATGAAACGCGCCCGAGAGACAGAGGAACTGCCCGATAAAATTCAGAAATCCCGGCAGACCGATACCAGCCAGCAGAACCATCAGCATCATGAACATGACCGCCCAGCGGTTGCTGCCGGAAGCCGGTGTTCTATCTTGAGCTGTCCTCCGAATCTTCGGTAATATCACCATAATCACGATAAGCAGCCCGGCAGATATGGATTGAATAACGGCGCCGTTTAGTCCTGTCAAAGATGCATCAAGATTTTGATGCTTGATGGATAAAAGCGCCGATAAACCCAGATAGATAAAGGCATTCAGAAAACCGGTAAAATAGATGACGATTTTCCGGTATTGCGGGAAACTGAATACACAAAAGGCAAAGTATAGAATGCTCACCAAACCCAGAATACCAAAAATCAGGGCAAACTGTATGGAACTTTGTGGAAACAGGGGAATGACAATGTGGAGTATTCCGAAGATGCTGATTTTAGAGAAAAGCGCTAATAGCAAAATCGATACCGATGCAATTGAATTCCCGGCGGCAGGCACAAGCCAGGTATGGAACGGAACAACCGGAGCAATTAACAGGAATCCGATCAGGAAAATAAAAAAGCCTCCGGTCTGAATATTCATCAAAGCCTCCGGATTCCGGGTGAGTGTGCTGAGATTGAAACCGGACAGTGGACTTTGATTATTAATTACTAATATGCCAATCGTGATCAGACAGAATGAAATCAGGGCGTATATGCCGAAATACCCGTTATTGATATTTTCTGATTTCGAGGTAAAAAGCGTGATCAGCAGGAACATCGAAAACAGTGTAATTCCGTAGAACATTAGAAACAGAAAAAGATCAAATGCGATAAATAACCCGGTAATCCCCGAGTTCAGTAACATCATTAGAACAAAAAAGGATTTCTGGCGGTTTCCCAATTGCCAGCTGATGAATACGGTTGCAAAGAAAATTACGGTTGAAAGTACCAGGAAGAGCAGATTGATGCCGTTTAATCCAATAACAAAATCGATGTTTAACAGGTTAATCCAGCTGAAATGCTCGACAAACTGGAGATATCCCGCGGATTTATCAAAATTGGAGATCAACTGAATTACTATCCAAAGCTGTAAACCGGTGACGACGGCGGATATTGTTTTCAGAACGGATGATTTCTCTTCTTTGATCAGGATCAGGATAAACGTACCCAAAACAGGCAGACCGAGAATGGTTAAAAGCAGGTGATTACCCATTTATATTACCTTTCATTCAATTGTTAAATAATGCTTAACGCAAAGATGATGATCATAATAATAACTAACAGGAATGGAATTAACAGATCATGTTTTTCCCATGATACTAAAATGCTATCTGAAATGCGATTCAAGACAGTTGTCGATGGTTTTCGGCTGGTAATTTTTTGGTTTAATGATGCAAAACCGGCCGCTATTGAATTTAAAAATTCTGAGCTTGTCATTAATAATTTTTGGATCACGGTTTCTTCAATAGAAATAAACGCAGCTGATAACCCGGAAAAAATTTCGGAAACGGACTTTATGAAATTTGCGAACAAAGTATTCGAAAAAGAATATAGTTGTTTTATAGGTTTGAAAACCGAATGGATTGAAGATATTTTAATAAGCTGAAAATGATAGGTTAACAATGCCAGGAAAAAACCGACAAGTGGTATTCCGACCGTTATACCCAGAGCCGTATATAATTGAATGTCGACGACATTGGAAAAAATTTCGGAGCCGCCCATTATCCGGTAAATCCAATTGTCTGAAGTTATCGGATTAAAACGGGGCAAGGTAAAGACCGGATAAAGGTTTAAGAGAATCAATATTCCAAACAGAACTCCACCGTAAAGCTGTAGTGTTGAACAGGAAGTATTTTTGGTTTTCCAGCGGGAAAGGTTGTTGAAAAAATATCTGAATGATGCATACGATATCAGCAACAGACAAAGGCTGGTAAAAATGAGAACCACCCAAAACAACGGATTGTCCAATGCGAAATTCAAATACTGTTGAATCAGCGTATGCCGAGGAATAAAGCCCGAACCTGGCAGCAAGCCGCTAATGCCAAAGGCTGCAAATAAAAATATCCATACGCTGCCGGATTTATACAGGGAATTCCTGGAGTCCGTTGCCAACTGAAATTGTAGAATCGCATTCTGACTGAAGATTAACAGTAAGTTGGCGAAGGTGAAACTGACGATGAACAACAGGGCGTTTATGCTTGCCTGACTGCCGATGATGATTAAAAATATTCCGGTCTGAGCGAGTAGCAGTGATTTATATGCAGGTTCCGAACTATTTTTGAACATCGATGAAAACGCAGAAAACAATGCGATAATAATCCCGATAATCAAAATAAATGTCAGACACGAGCTGCAAAGTATATTTATGAATCTGAGCAGCAGAATCATGATAATTGAAATTGCACTGATACTGAAAACGCTTTGATCAGTAAATGATTTTGTACTGTTGGTCTGTTCTGAAAACGGAATTTGGATTAGTTTTATAATAATTGACAGTACAATCAGAAATCCAACAACGCTAAATGGAAGACCATGAATGTTGCCATTGACTATTGAAGCCATCTCGGAAATTGACACAGTATGAAAGAGAGTGTAAGCATATAAAACTGCAATCAGATAAATTGAATCTGCAATTAAGAACCAGATCAGACTATTTGTTGAAGTTTTTCCGCTGTTTATTAAAAGATTTCTATAGATGACAATTCCGCTGATCAGAACCATTCCGCAAAACAGAATCAGGAGACTGTCAACCATCAGAACCAACAACCCGGCAATTATCAATGTATAAATACAGTTGATCTGGTGTCTGGCCCAATTATCCAGCGGTCCGAGCTGACTATTACTGCCTTGACGGGCATAAAGGCTGATAATTTGAACGAGAAACAACGTCGCCAACATTACTCCGAATATCACTGTCGGATTGCTGACGTAAAATGTTATGTTCAGGTTTGTTGAGCCTAACCGCAACCAATCGCAAGTTATGCTGGTGCTGAAGTTTGGATTTCCCGATATAATCTGCGAGATGAGCAAGCCGTATGAGAGGACCGTAAAAAGAAATACAGGCCAGGTGTGCAAGCGACGGTATTTGATGCTGAAATCCGGTGCCAGGTTATTAATCAGCAGCAACGAAAATAGGACAAAAAATATTAGTGCCAGGATAAATGTCATGGTTTCTCCGATACATCAGTGATTTTTCCGTTTCCGGATTTACTATAAATGATAACCGATGTTAAAAAAATGAATAAAAATATGATTAAAATGACAGACGCATAAAGAAGAATCTGCCTGGTATGTCCGAATCTGTTTCCAAGGCTGAAGTAGGCGATGCATGCACCAGCAATGATAAGGAAAACGGATTGTAATTT
This sequence comes from bacterium, assembly GCA_018824205.1. Taxonomy (GTDB): domain Bacteria; phylum Fidelibacterota; class UBA2242; order UBA2242; family UBA2242; genus B118-G9. The sequence continues at coordinate 35,732 of JAHJGX010000071.1, read as the reverse complement.
CAATGTCAAAGAACGGTTGATAATACAACCCAGTATTCCAATGGAAACCAGTCCGAATGCTCCAACCATGTACAGAAAAAAGTTACTCATCCGTTTTAAAGACTCCTCTCAATAAAATATATATCTGGATTGAAAACAGAGCCAGTAAAATAATATATATCCATATAAGATTGAAAAATTCTGCAGGTATCATAGAGTCAGGGAATTCAAGGGATCCGGATTGTCTGGCGGCTTCTGTAAAAACTATCAATGATGTGATGATATAAAGTGCAATGGTGCCCAATGAAATCACATGTTTAAATCGAAGTTTTAGGCGGGTGCTTCCTTCAGGTTCGGCATCTGGAGAAAGCAACAGTTGTGCAAATACAATCAGAAATCCTGCAATTAGACAAAGATGCGCGAATACAGGCCCGGCAATTTTCCAGAAAAGGAGATACAATAGCAACAAATTGACTGGGAACAGTATTGATTTTATCAGTTTATTTTGAGTAAATACCCAAATAGCGGCTGTACCCAAGATCAAAAGAATCAAGATTGTGAGTGATACGGACAAATGAACAGCCTTTCGTTACTTCTTAGTTATGCAAAAAAATTAATCCCAACACCAGTGATATTATCTGAATCGGAAAAATGAATGTATATGTTAGCTGAAGAATCTGTTCTTCAATTAAATGCGGGATTGAGCGGTATACGAACCTGATCAAAATCAAGAAAGTACAGATTTTCATTAATAACCATGCAATTGCTGTGATATTGCTTATCACAGAACTCCCACCGTAAAATGGAGATGAATAGGCGCCCCAAAACAGGAAAATATAATAAAAAGTAATTAGCACAAGAAAACTGAATTTCCAAAACTCAACGACCCTGTAGCTGAACGTGTCGGCTGTTTTTAAGGGATGGCAGGGAATCTTAAATGGAACAGGCTGTTCTGTCTGATTAAGCAACTGAGCCAGTAATACAGTGTATACAAAAAAGAGTATTGCATTTAGGAACAATAATGGATTGCGCAGGATATTCCAGGCGGGCAGTGTAAATAAAAAACGGTCTTGCTGAATTTTAACAATCGAACTTATTCTGAACGAGTGCAGTGAACCGCTAACCGATAAACTCGCGACGATAATTACTATTAATACAGTGAATATTAATCGACTGTTCCGGAGAACAACGGCAGTCGTATTTTTATTGGAGTAACTCACACCAGTTGCATAAACTATCAGGTTCAACAGCAGACATAGGATGACAATCATGCAACTGTAATCCAACTGGACACCGGAATATTGTTGGCTGATTGGGAACAGGATTAGTGCGCAAATATTGATCAGAGACATCAGTGAATAGAGGAGATTAAAGGATAAAAACTCCTTTCTGATGTTGAACTTTGTCAGGTTTCTTCGACGATTGAGGAAATGATGCAGCAAGGATTTAACAGGGGAGAGTAATTTTGCTACAAGATGTCGATCTGATTTCGCAGGAGTAAAATTATTGGCGGTTACGGCCGAAATAATCTGAAAGGATAAAAATAATAAAATGAACAACGAAATGGCATGTGATAACAGAATTTGGTAATTAGGATCCGGGATTGTTAAAAATCCGGTATTTATCGTGCTGTGCAATGTTAAGATCAACATACTATTCATTAGTGAATGAGATATTTAACAGGATTGAGATTGAGACTGCTTAATACAATTTTTGCCGATGAAATTCTCTCGCCAACGAGGATTGAATCCAGGTTTTTAATCACATTTATTACAGGGTATTGATGTTTGCCGGTGATATAATGATTATTTTGACTCTTGCTGATATGGCTGATAATCTGGCCCTCTGCATGGTTAAAATTAACCATAAAATCAGAATCCCGGCCTGGTAAAAACGGCTGAATCATCAGATTAATGTCTGTTTTCATGATGACGCCGGTTAGCTGAAGGATTAATCTAAGGGATTGTTCAATTTCCATAAACCGGATCCAGGAACGGTTCCAAGAATCGCCAATTGTTCCTTTGCGAAAATCGGTTTTTATCGGTTCCAGGTGTACACTTTTTTGAAACAGATTGTTTGTAAATAGACTGTATTCTGTATGTGGGAGGGATGCGTAATAATTGGGTCCGGACAGCGAACAGGTTTTTGCATGTTTCTGACTGATAATACCAATATCTTCAAGCAGATTGGACAATAGTGTTTTTTGAACCAATTGTCTTTCATAATAACCCAGGTTTTTTTGAATTACATGAATTGAATCTGTCAGGGTTTCAATAAAACCTGTCGGCAGGTCCGTCGCAATTCCACCGATAACAAAGTATTTATTCAGAGATTGCACTTTATCGATATTTAACAGAAGTGCGCGTATAATAGCACTGTTCGCGACTGATTTCTCTAAGAGTTTCGGAAACTGAATTGCAAAAGCAAGTGTACTGAAATAATTGAAGTGATTAAGTAAACGATGCATTTCCATGAGAAGTAAACGGACTAAACGGGCATAATCCGGCACCTCGCAATGATAATGAGTTTCAATCGCCATGATTTGGGCCAATTGCAAATCAAGTGTATCCGGAGATTTGTAAATATCCGGATAGGGAATCATTGGCTGTTCGGGATTACAATCGGTAATTATTTGAATTTCCCTGATTTGACCCGAAAATGGATGCCTGATCCCGGTAATTTTATTGCCGGAATAATCAATATTAAACAATAGTAAGGTTTCCTGATCGCTGAGATAATAGTGTAAATTTATCGGGGAATTACTGCTCAAATGACTACCGTTTGCATTTATTTTGATTGTTTTGAAATTTGATTCTGCATGGTTGTATTTTTATAATACAATTTGAAGTAAACAATTGAATTAATAATAAGATATACAAGCAAAGGAATAATTAATAATCTGCGTTCATCATTTAAATAATATACTGAAAAGAACAGGATGGCTACCGTAATCAGACAAAATAATTGAAACAGAACCCAAAACAAATGATAACGGTTAGATTGATGAACTGTTGGTGGCTGCGTAAGGTCCTTCTCTCGATTTACAGTAATAGTTGGCATTGCCTCACATTTTCGAATAGAAAAATTTAACAGCAATATCAAGGAATGTCAAGCATAGTCGGGAACATTATACTGTAGTTGTGTTTTTATTTTAATGCAATTAAGTTATCAGTCAAATAATGAAGGAAGTTTTAAATGAAATTAACCGATGATGCACGAAGTTCTCTCAGTGTTCAGGACTATTCCCCGAAACCGGCAATCGATGGTGTGAAAATAATAAATCTCCGACGCTTCAATGATGAGGGGGGCTCGCTGACAGAACTTAGCCGCCTGACTGCCGGAATATTAGACGCCGAGGAATCATTCACAGTCGCCCAGATTAATTACAGTGAGATGGATGCCGGTGTTATAAAAGCCTTTCATATTCACGAAAGACAGTTGGATATCTGGTATGTGCCGCCGACGGATAAAATGATTCTGGTGTTGGCTGATCAACGAATTGATTCGAAAACTTCCGGAATTATAATAAAACTTGTGTTAGGGGATTGTAAATCTCAGTTGGTAGTAATTCCACCAGGTATTGCGCACGGATGTAAAAATCCCTCTTCACAGCGTTCACGGATCATTTATTTTGTCAGCCAGAAGTTTTCGTCCGACGTTTCAGAGTGCGATGAGAAGCGCCTGCCCTGGGATTTTTTTGGAACTGAAATCTGGGAAACTCCCAAAGAATAGATATTTTCCTATTTGCTGCGCTTGAGTCCGTACTTCGATAACTTCCTGTAAAAATTTTTACGATCGATGCCAAATATATCAGCCGCTTTTGATTTATTGTATTCTGCCAGTTCAAGAGCCTTGTTTAGATATTGACGTTCAACATTTTCAATTAAAATATTCATGTCATCTCTTAACGGTAAGCCTTTTTGATAATTTATCAAGATATTACTGACATCATTTGAACCATTTGCAGTAAGTCCACGATAGATAATATCCTTTGGGAAAATCTGTTTTTTAGCCATAAGTACAGCCGTACTTATAACATGTTGCAATTCACGGACATTGCCAGGCCAGTGATGAGACAGCAACTTGTCAATAACATCAGCGCTTAATTCATCGGGTATCTGTTTGTTAAGATTCAGATTACATTTCTGAATGAATCGTTTTGCCAGGTGGATAATATCACTCTGTCTGTCTGCCAGTGCAGGTACTTTGATCGAGAATTCGGCGATACGGTAATATAAATCCCTTCGGAATTTTCCTGCGGCAACCAATTTTTCAAGATTTTCCAGAGTCGCCACAATCAGGCGAAAATCAACATCAAATTCCTGATTTGATCCAATCGGCGAAATTTTCTTTTCTTCCGCGGCGCGCAGAAACTTGATTTGTTGCTCCAGTGGAATATTTCCGATTTCATCAAGCACAAGTGTGCCTTTATGCGCTAATTTAAATTTACCTTCCTTCGTATCAAAAGCACTGGTGAAAGAACCTTTTATATGTCCAAAGAGTTCACTTTCGATCAGAGTACCGGTAATCGTGCCACAATCGACATTAACAAAGGGAGCATCTTTTCGCAAACTTTGCTGGTGAATATAACGGGCCAGGAGATTCTTGCCACTGCCGGTCGGTCCTTCAATCAGTACAGAGTAATTGGTTTTTGCTACTTTCTTCGCATCTTCCAGAACTGTGGCAATTATCCGGCTTGGCCCAAAATCATCGAGTGTCACGAGGTTTGACGGACCTTTGGCTTTTAGTTCCTTTAATTCCTGCTGGATTTTGAATTTTTCCAGACCATTTTTAATACTTAAAAGCAATTTATCATTATTAAAAGGCTTATCGAAAAAATCAAAAACACCCTGTTTGATAGCATCAACGGCCAGTGGTACATCTCCGTAGGCAGTGATGATTATCACTAGCAAACCGTGTTCGATTTCAGGTTTTATTTTCTCCAGTACCTCCCAGCCATTCATTATTGGCATATTCATGTCCAGAATCATACCGTCCGGTTTCTCACGCTCGAGGATTTTCAGAGCTTCCTTGCCATTCGCAGCACCAAAGCTGATATAGTCGTTTTCTTCGAACAATTCCCGAATATTTTCCTGTGTGTCAATATTGTCATCAACAACTAAAATTGAGTAGGGCATGAAATATCCTCATTATTAATCTGCTTTTGGAAAATAAGCGTTAAAATATAAGCTGAACGTGGAGCCTTGACCGGGTTTGCTTGTTATGTTTATTGATCCCTGATGGGCATCAATAATGTCTTTCACAACAGGCATTCCCAATCCGAAACCACTGGCTTTTAATGTGTAAAAGGGTTTGAATATATTTTGAATCGTCTCTTCCGACATGCCGCATCCGGTGTCACTAATTTCAATACAAACAGTATCATCCGATGAATAGGCATTTATCGACAAAGTACCTGCTTCGGGCATTGCATCGAATGCATTATTAATTATGTTTGAGAATGCTTGTTCCAATCGAAATTTATCACCCAAAATGTCATTTACAGATTCATTTATAGCAGTTTTAATCTTAATTAATGAATTGGTTTCGATTTTACTTTCCGCGTAGGAACGGAGGTCTGCTATAAAAACGGGAATCTGGATTACAGTGAGATTCAGTTCCGGTTTATGGGTGAATGAATAGAGTTCCCGGATCACATGGTTACAGATATTTACATTTTTGTTAATGATATTCATGTGACGCTGGATTTTGGGATTTTCCCTGGTGTCTTTTGAAGATGCTACTAATTGCGCGGAACTGGTAATGCTGGTTAACGGGTTCTTGATCTCGTGGGCAAGCTTAAGGGTCAGTTGCTTCATGCTTTCGCGTTTCATCCGTTCGGCTTCCTGCAACTCGGCCTGAGCCATTTTCAGCTCTGTAGAATCCCTGCCGATCCCGTGAATCCCGACGATACCGCCGTTTTCGTAAATTCCGCGTACTTTCAGCCACAGAATGCGAATGCCATTATCCCGGGTTTTAAAATTCAATTCACATTCAATCAGGTGTTCCTGCTTGAATTTCAGATAATTACGAATTGCCCTGAACCGGTGCTCGGGACTGATATAGTTTAATAGAGCCGTCCCGATAATTTCATTCTTGGGGTAACCAAGCAGATCCTGAAAAAAATGATTAATGGCCTGGATTTTACCATCAATATCGGAAATCCAGATGACGTCATAGGCGTTATCAAAAAGATCACGATACTCTTCTTCGCTTTTACGGAGTTCAGCTTCCGCTTTTTTCCTGAACTGAATTTCTTCAGTTAACTGCTCATTGGATTCATGGAGTTCGTTTGTGCGCTGTCGAACCTGAACTTCGAGAAGTTTTTTCTGTTCTTGAATCTGGTGTATTCGGAACCAGAACGCAAAACCAACCAGTCCAGCTACGGATAATCCGACCATAATTCGAAACCACCAGGTCTGCCAGAAGGGGGGCGTGATGGTTATGCCGATTTCGACTGGCTTTTCATTCCAGGCACCGACAGAATTATATCCTATAGCTTTCATGATATATTTACCGGGAGGAATATTAAAATAGGTTACTTTATTCTCGTTATTGGTATAATTCCACTCTTTTTCAAATCCTGCAAGCCAGAATGCATATTTATTATTTTTGGGATTATTATAGTCAATAATACGATATTCAAATGAAAATATATAGTCTTTATAGGACATCTCTATATTTCTTACATCATGTATTGGAATTGGATATTTTTGACTTGTATTGAATATTTTAAAATCTGAAAGCATTATTGGGGAACTTTCGCTATTAAAATCTTTAGAGTTAAAATAGCTTATTCCGTTTGGTCCGTAGAATATAGAGGTTCCATTCGTGAGAGTAAGTCCTTTTAATGTTCCGGGAAAATGTCTGCTACTGTGGGATGCCGATTTTTCTCTGACAGAATTCAAATAGATATCATTGAGTGTTTTGTCGTAGCACATGAAATTACTTGTTGTATCAAAATACGTAAATAAGTCTGTATGTTTATCAAATAGCACCAAACCATTTTCGGTCCCAAGCCATAACTGATGAATACTGTCTTCTGTGATTGAAGTGATATTGTTCGATATTAATCCTTCTTCATCAAAATAGTGTGCAAAATTATCGTTGATCTTATCGTATTTATAAAATCCGTACGTCTTTACAGCAATCCAAATATCACCTTCGGAGTCTCTTTTTATATAATCAATTGAGTAAATTGACTGTGTAGCAGAATTACCCAGAGTGTAGGTTTTTGTACATATGCCTTTACTTATGTCAAATAAACCCAGGCCTGAATTAGATGTACCAATCCATAATTCATTATCGCTTTCTTTTTCGATCGAAAGAATTGCTTCTTCATATTTTGGGAATTCTGACAATCTGTTAAAAGCTAATTGATATTCCGGATTAAATCGTCGAACAAATCGTGATGATACGATATCGAACTGGAAAAGTGCTCCGGTGTATGTGCCGAGCCAGAGAGTACTGTCATTGGTAATTGTCAAAGCACTAATATAATTACCATATTTTTGATCATCACAATCCTGATCTGGCAGGAACTGGTCGATTTGATTTGTTTTCCGGTCTAGTTTGACTAATCCTTGCTCCGTCGCAAACCATACGTATCTATTTTTTAACGTGATCATATTATTTATGGTTAACGACATGAAATATTGATTGACTGTAGCATTGCTGGAAATACGATGGAACAGTTCATCATCAGGACAAAATATAAACAAGCCTTCCTTGTCAATAAAGCATAATGCTGTATCATCACAAAGTATATTCATAAATAATATGTTGTCATTTTGAATGATATTATCACCATCTGAAATTGATTCAATATTATTTATAGAATGGGATTTTATACTCTTAAATAATCCCTGAGCAGAAGCTCCGACCCAAATAGTTCCAGTATTATCAATAAAGACAGTCCCAATGCTATTTTTATTAACACCTTTAATATTGCTATTATTGTCGATTGAATACGTGAACGCACCTTTTGCAGTATTGTAAAATACCAATCCATGGTCGGATGTAGCTATCCAAAGATTACCGTTGCTGTCCTCCTGAATTTTAAGGATCAATCTGTTTTTTTTTAAAACTGTTATTTCTTTATTGACAGATATTATCTTTGTGATCGTATTATTGCTTATTGAAAATAGTTCTAATTTATTGTTTCCGATCCAGAGATTTTTTGTTGTAGTGAAATAGTTTGGATAAAAGACCTGACCCGATAGACCACTTATATCCGGGGCAATTGTATCGATTAAGAATGATTTCATATCGATCTTAAATATTTCATTATATATTGTGCAATAAATGTGCTGATTACTTTTGGATAGTGAGATCTTAGTAACTTTTTTACCACTGCTTTTCAGTGATTTTGCTGTTAAAATATGTTCAAATGATTCATCAGATTTATCAAATCGGTAAACTGCTCCTGCCATTAAGCCTACCCAGAGTGAAGAACTGTCTGAAACTATATCATAAATTGCCCGTGAACTAATAACACTATGATCCACTAACATGGAATCCAGATAATATGATTGAAAAGAATCATTTACCGCATCATAGCGTGCGAACGCGTCATTACCGGAAATCCATAAAACACCTTGTGGATCGACATTGGTTCGAAAGATCATGTTTGAGAAAATCGAATGTGAATCATTATCACGATGAGTATAGCGCTTATATGTTATCCCATCGTATCTGAACAGTCCTTTGTTTGAGCCTATCCATATGTAACCGGAAGAGTCCTGTGATATAGAAAAAACAGTGAGTGAATTTTGCCCCCGAAATAATATTGGATTTTCAAATTCAACAACAGTGTTCAATCCATATACATCAGATGTAGCTATCAGAAAAACACATAAAAAGATAAATCCGTTAATCTGTTTTGACAATCCACAGATGTGGTCATTTCTTTTTAATGCTTCAACTAAAAAAATCATGTCGTGATTAAAATAATCAAATCCATTGCCAGTGTCAATTAAGAAATAATCATCGTCCGTATAAATGAAATCTTGAAACAAAGGCCGAATCGGGTTAAAATAGACCATGAGAAATTTTAATTGTATTATTTTTTCCGTTATCATATTACTACTAACTGGAATGACATCCGCCCAGACTGTGACCCGATACTACCTGAGTTATGAGGATTTCATTCGTAAAATTGATGTAAGTCCGTCAAAAGTAGTTGCTAAACCGTTTTATCGGGCAGTCATAGAAAACCGGCTGACAAAGCAACTCGATTATATTTTATCCAATGGAAGTATTGCGTCTTATACGAAGTATTATTATGACCGGAGCGGTAATTTAATCGTAACCGATACCTATGCCCCGGATTCATTGTTATTGTCACGAACATCCTATCTGCCCGATGAAATTCAGTCCCAGATGCTGCAGAAAATTCAGGGACGTGATTGGACGTCCTCACAGAAAGATTATTTTACTTTATGCACGTTCGATTCAAGTCGGAACCCCATTAAATACGAGGTAAAAGCCGCCAGTGGGGAGGATGTTGGCCGGCTCGAATTACGCTATAATAAGCGCAATGATCTGGTCATGGAAATCTGGATTCGGAGCCGGGACAACAAGGTAATTGAACTTAGTGAATTCACATTCGATTATGTAAAGTCAGTTCAGCATATTATTCAATATGACAGCAGTGGATTGGAAGTCAGTAATATATCGTTGCAGTTGCCGGCTTCGGCTACTGACTCAACTCCGCCTGAATAGACCGGGCATGCATTAATAGAGGAGTGTCCGGATCGGCATCCTTCCATAAATTCAGAAAATTGTTTATATAGGCCTGTGCTTCGGAGTATTTACCGGATTTCATGTAATATTCGGAAGCATAGATCAGGGCCAGAGGACAGTTAGGATTTACTTTAATGTGTTGCCGTAAACCATTTAAAGCCGCAGAATAATCACCGGCGCTTCCCAGGGAGATATACTCTTTTAGGCGAAGTTCAGTTGAATTTAGATTATCATTATAGGTGTCGGTGGCTAATTTAAACTGCTCGGCAGCTTCTTTATATAAACCGGTTTTCAGGTTTAATTCGCCTTCAATCGCAGCGTTTGTGATCAGGATTTCCCGGCTTGATTTTTTCATTGGTCCATCAGTCCTTTTGTACCTATCGAGAATTTCCAGTACCTGATTATAATCATTTTTCATTATTTGTATCATGGCAGTCTGATAGGTGAATTCATTTGCGGTGATTGTACTTTTCAGATTGTTCAGGATTTTTTCCATTTGATCAACTTGTTCCAGTTCCCGATATATACTAAAACGGTTCAGGTAAATTCGGCTGATAGAGTAATTTGAAGAAAATAACTGCTCGGCCTGCTGCAGATAATCAAGGGCTTTCTGATATTGTCCCAGCTTACGGTAAGCAATTGCAATTCGGACATAAATTGTGGCACCGATAAACTCATTTTGAACGAGCTCGTCATGTCTGTTCTTTAAAAGATACTCTAAAGTATGAATCGCTTCATAATAGCGGCCGATTGCGATATAGATCTCGGCAAGACTGTCATAAGGATTGAGTTGATTTGCGGCATAGCGTTTATATTTTTCCAGGTTATCAACAGCTTCCTTAAAAAGACCATCATAGGCATATAAATAGCCAATATTATTGTAGGCAATAATATAATTTGGGTAATCTCTTAGAATTTTCTGAAAGGATTTACGGGCGTCTTCATATCGCAATTTTCGCCATTTATTATAGGCGTCGATGATACGGACATCGAAATTTTCAGGACATAATGCGGTCAGTGAATCAGCCAGAGCAGACATACGATTTTCATTCGAGTTGAATTCAGACCAGTGATAGTCGATCACTAGTCGCTCGACATCCGGCATTTGGCTTGATAATTGATAAGCCTTTTTAAAATAGTAGGTTCCGCTGTCTTCGATACCAAAAATTAGATACATTTGAGCGGATTTCATTGCAGCCAATGCGAAGCTGGTATCGAGTTTAAACGCACGGAGATAATTATTCACCGCATTTCGATAGTATAATTGGAGGCGGGATTCCTCACCTTTTTTATAAAATTCCCGGGCCTGTTCCGATTTTGTCGTCGGATATTCATGTCTGCCGCATGACATTACAAATACAAGTAGCAGGAAAATTGGTATAAAATGTGTGGTCTTTTTCATAATCTCTTTATCATTTATCTAATGAAAATATACGAATAATTTTAAAGTATCAGAAATCTCAAAAATAAAAATCTGTATTAGGACAGTTTATTCTACAATTTGTTGTCCTAATAAATTGTATTAAATATTCCAGTTACAGTAATTTTACTATAAATTAGAGCAGTTGAATAAGGGAAACACATGAAATCTATTAAACAAATCATTATTGCCCATTATACATTGCCGCCGATCGTTGGTGGTGTTGAAAATATCATCGGACCTCAGGCAGAGGCTTTTGCGCAACAGGGCTACCTGGTGACACTGTTGTCGGGTGAGGGAAAAATTGAAGGCAAAAATATTAAAACAAGTCTCGTCCCGGATCTTAGTCCGAACAATCCTCACATACAAAAGGTTCAACGAATACTAAAATTTGGATCCTTACCGGAAGATTACGAATACCGGTTGCATAATCTGGAGAAGAAAATTGAAACCCAGATTGGCGATATCGATACGATCATTATTCACAATATCATGTCAATGCCGTTCAATTTAACCGCCACTGAAGCTTTTTGGAATTATATCCAGAAAAGCAAGGATAAGCAATTTTATCTTTGGACTCACGATCTGGCCTGGTTGATGGATGACCATAAGAATTATTTGTATAATCGCAAACCCTGGATGCTGCTAAAATCAGTTTTACCAAATGTACATTATATAACAATCTCTGAGTACAGACGTCGGCAAATGGCGGAACTGCTGGGTATTCCACGGAAAAAAATTATAGTTGTTCCGAATGTTCTGAAATATCAGGATTTTCTCAGTTTTCACCATGAAACGACTCAAATAATATCCCAATTGACACTATTCCACAGATATCCGTTTATTTTAATTCCGGCTCGCCAGTTGCCCCGAAAAAATATTGAACGGAGTATTCAAATTATTGCAAAACTGAAAGAATCTTTTCCGGATGTCCTTGGAATAATTACCGGTCAGACCGAACTGATAAATAATGAAGTTTCACCATATTCAATTGAATTAAAGCGATTAGTAAAAGAACTGGGAGTGGAGAACCACATATTATTTTTGGATGAGTTGTTTGATACATTGAATATTTCGCAGGTAAAAAACCGGGATGTTGTCCACGATCTGTATTTCGTCGCACACCTGGTTTTATACTTGAGTCATGATGAGGGATTTGGATTACCAATACTGGAAGCCGGCGCCGCCCGAACTCCGATTGCCGTTTCAAAAATCCCGGTTTTCCGTGAAACCGCGGAAGACGGCGTGCTTTATTTACCAACAGACGAAAGTTCCGAATTCAACGCTAACCGGCTGGTAAAATTCCTCAAAGAAAATTTATCCCGCAGTGATCTGCTGTTTAGACGGGTTTTCAGCCAGTATAACTGGCAAAGTTATTGGCATGATTACCTGAAACCGATATTCGGAAAGTAATAAACACATTACAATATTGTTTTGTTGGATTTTGCTGGAGTTTTAGAGTAACGCAAATTTCGCAGGACACTCTTCGCTGTGATTGGATTTAAAATTCTTATCTGAAATAAGAAAAGTGACCTGCCGCGCGAAGTCCCGATTGGGTCGGGACGAAGAGTGGAGGCGGAGGGAATTGAACCCTCGTCCGAAAAAGAGAAGCGTTGAACCACTACGTGCGTAGTTTGTTGAAAATTCTTACTTTATCGTCGACAACAAACAAACTTCCGATAAAGCCAGTCCGCTATAGTTTCATTCATCACCCGCGCACGAAAGTGAAGAACTAGTCTGTTAAATCGACGCCCTTACCTGACCAACAGACAAAATCAGATAAGAACGGCTGCTTAACTAAGCGTAAGCAACGTTGCCAAAAGAATTGGCATTTGAGGTTTTTCAGGTTTATTAACGTGGCCCTCCTGAAAACCACGGCACGCAATTCATCGGTTCTTCAATCCCGTCGAATCCATTCGCCCCCTTCAAAAAGCATAATAACTTACATCCATTTTATCTAAAAACCAATTGTCAGAAATGTTTCTAAAAATAAGATTCTCTTAGATCAGAACAGTTCTCTCCTAATTGAAAAAATATAGTAAAAATAGTTAAAGATACTGGTTGTAAAAAATTATTAAATATAGTCGGAAAAAAGTTCGGGCATCTTAAAAATGAAGCTTATAAATTTGGCTGGCATTTTTTTGTCATGGAACAGAGGGTTTAACAGGAGTTATGTTTCGATGAAATTAAAGACGTTTAAAAAAGGTGTGCATCCTGAAGAGTATAAATTCTTATCAGAACATAAAACGCTGGAACGGCTTCCGATTCCGGAAGAGGTGTTTATTCCGGTTCACCAGCATATTGGCGCTCCCTGCAGGCCATTAGTTGAAAAAGGGCAGACAGTAAAAACCGGTGAGATTATTGGTCAGAGTACCGGTTTTGTCTCCAGTCCGATCCACGCGACAATTTCAGGCACGGTAAAAACGATCGATAATTTCCCGCACCCCTTGGGTATCAATGGCCTCATGATTCATATTACCGGCGATGGTAAAGATGAATGGATTAAATCGTTCGATGAAACCAGCAACTGGGAAAACCTTTTAACTGATGAGATTGTTGATCTGGTGCAAAAAGCAGGAATCGTTGGTTTAGGCGGAGCGGCGTTTCCGACTCATGTTAAATTATCCCCTTCAAAAGAGAAGAAAATTGATACATTTGTACTGAACGGCTGTGAATGCGAACCCTATTTGACCGCTGATCATCGTATGATGGTCGAACAGTCGGAAGAAGTGGCGCTGGGAACCAGAATATTGATGAAAGCACTGAATGTTTCGCGCGGTGTGATCGGTGTTGAAAACAATAAACCCGATGCAATTGCGGCGATGGAAAAAGCAACATCTGCTTTTAATAATATTGAGGTTATTCCATTAAAGGTCAAGTATCCTCAGGGTGCCGAAAAAATGCTTATCAAAGCAGTAATTAATCGCAACGTACCAACCGGTGGATTACCATTGGATGTGGGAGTTGTCGTCAATAATGTCGGCACTGCCATCGCTGTCGCAGAAGCAGTAACTAAAAATAAACCACTTATTGAGCGCGTTGTGTCAATCACCGGTGACGGTATCAAAGAACCAAAAAATGTGATTGCAAGAATTGGAACACCTTTTCAGAATCTGATCGACTTCTGTGGCGGACTTACAGATAATACGGTAAAAATTATTATGGGTGGACCGATGATGGGTATTACCCAGCACACCCTGAATGTTCCGGTGATTAAAGCAACCAGCGGGATTTTATGTCTGACCGATCTTTCAGTAATTAAACACAAAGAATATCCCTGCATTCAGTGCGGAACCTGTATTGGCGCCTGTCCGATGAATCTGTTACCGACCCGCCTGGCACGCTTTGCCCAGGTGGAGAACTGGCAGATGGCGGAAGATTTAGGGATTCTGAACTGCGTCGAATGTGGTTCATGTGCCTTTGTATGCCCGTCACAAATTCCGCTTGTCCAGCGAATCCGGATTGGTAAACTGCGGATCAACGAGATGAAAAGAAAAGCAAAACTGGCAACTGTATAAATTAGCAGAAAGAAGCTGTTCCTATGGAAGATACGAAACAACCCATTCCAAATGAAGAACCGGCCAATACCGAAAAACCGAAACCCAAGCCGGTTGGGAAGGAAAAGAAACCGGAGCCACAGTATCTGTTGAGTTCTTCGCCGCATATGGCAACGATAGACAGAGTGCCGAAAATCATGTGGACTGTGATCGCAGCGCTGATGCCGGCTGTTGTTTACGGTATGTATAATTTTGGGTTTAACGTTTTATTGACAGTTCTCGCGTCGGTGATCGCAGCGGTTGCGACGGAAATTGTTATCAATAAAATGCGTGGACGGGAATCCAGTGTCGCCGATGGCAGTGCGGTCCTGACTGGGCTGCTCCTGACGATGACTTTACCACCGGCATTTCCCAAAGCATATGCCGCTGTTGGCGCTGTCTTTGCCATCGCAATCGGTAAGCAGATATTTGGCGGATTGGGGTATAATATTTTCAACCCGGCGCTTTTAGGACGGGCATTCCTGCAGGCAAGTTTTTCGGTAAAAATAACAACCTGGACGGCCCCGGTTGGTATCGACGCAATTACGACCGCCACTCCGCTTGGATCATTTAAGTTTGAAAAAATAATGACGCCATATTTCGATATGTTTATGGGAAAAATCGGGGGCTGTATCGGTGAAACAAGCGCGCTGCTGATCATTATTGGCGGTGTCTACCTTTTGGTAAAGAAATACGCCGATTGGCGCATTCCGGCCAGTTATCTGGGCACTGTATTTATTCTGGGCGGTTTGTTGTGGATTATAAATCCGGAACAGTATCCCGATCCGGTGTTTCACCTGTTTTCCGGCGGATTGATGCTGGGCGCCTTTTTTATGGCAACCGATATGGTGACATCACCGGTCACTCCGAAAGGCACATGGATATATGGCTTTGGAATGGGCGCTGTACTGATAATCATACGACTGTTTGGTGGATTGCCGGAGGGCGTGATGTACTCGATTCTGTTTATGAACGCATTTGTACCCTTGATCAACCGCTACACCAGACCAAAAATATTCGGGGAGCTGAAGAAATGACCAAATCCTATCGACTAATTTTAGTTTTGACTGCAACCGCTGTCTTATCGGGACTGTTGTTATCATTTCTCAATTTGCATACCAGCCCGCTGATTGAAGCGCATCAGAATAAAGTCCTGAATGATGCCTTGAGCAGTGTATTGCCGGGATGTGATAAAATTGAAGAACAGTTTTATGAAAATAAACAGTTTTACTTTGGATACGATGCTCAGAACAATGTAAAAGGAATTGCATTCCTGACAGAAGGAAACGGTTTCCAGAGTAAACTCCGTATACTGGTTGGAATGGATGCCGGCTTGACTCAAATTGTAAAAATCAGAATTCTGGAACAGAAAGAGACGCCCGGGCTGGGAACCAAGATTGAAACCGATCCCGCCAGCAAGGCTAATCCGGAATGGTTTCCCAATCAGTTTGATGAACTGAATGTAACGAATAAAATTACATATCTGAAAAACCAGGCTCCCGACAAATCAGCCGGTGAAATCATGGCCATTACCGGAGCGACCATCTCATCCAAAGCCGTTATTGATATCATTAACGCTGCACTTATAGAAAACAGCATGATATTGAAGAATAATACCGATTTGAAAATTGGAGTATGTCCGGCGATTGATGCAATCAATGAAACATCATTTGGTCCGGAACTGGTTCCCGAAGGTGCGAAAATAGTAACCATCGATAATAAGACCTATTTTCTGAAAAAAAATGACAGCGGTTCCGTTACTGGGGTTGCGTTTATTGCCAGTGGCGAAGGTTTTCAGAGCACAATAAAAGTTTTAGCTTGCATGAATCCGGATTTTTCGAAACTATTGAGCATTGAAATTATCGAACAGGATGAAACAGAAGGATGGGGAACCCGTTTGGTCAATGACACGACAAACAGCGACCCGGAATGGTTTTTAAAGCAATTTACTGACCTGTATGTACAGAAAGTTATTTCAACCGTGACCGAAACTCCGAATAAACAGAATGGGGAGGTTCAGTCAATATCCGGTGCGACCGTTTCCTCAGATGCAATTATCAAGATGTTGAATGCTTCGATACAAGGGTATCGCGCTACTTATCTAAACCGGAAGGTGAACTGATATGGCAAGTAAGACAAGTCATCCCAAAGAATTTCTCAAAGGACTGTGGGACGAGAATCCGGTGCTGCGCATGCTGCTTGGGCTTTGTCCGACGCTGGCGGTTACCAATTCGGCGATCAACGGATTTTCCATGGGGCTGGCAGTGATATTTACGCTGGTTATGTCCAGTGCAATTATATCGCTGGCCCGTAACATTATCCCCAAAGAGGTACGGATACCGACATTTATTATTGTCATCGCTACGTTTGTAACTATTGCAGATAAAATGTTGGCTGCCCATGTTCCAGATATCAGCAAAGCCCTCGGGCCGTTCGTACCGCTGATCGTTGTAAACTGTATCATTTTGGGTCGTCAGGAAGCCTTTGCATCGAAAAACCCGGTAGGGCGCTCGGTTATTGATGCACTGGGAATGAGCATTGGTTTTACGATTACGCTAACGATATTAGGCTCAATCCGGGAACTTCTGGGCGTCGGAACCATTTTCGCCGTCCAGATAATGCCACTAAGTTTTGAACCATGGATGGTGATGGTTTTGCAACCGGGTGCATTTTTGACATTAGGATTGATGATTGGAATCAGCAACTGGCTGAACGCAAGGAGGGCTAAATAATGGCAAACTTGGTTATTATATTTCTGTCAGCGGTGATTGTAAATAATTACGTCCTCGTAAATTTTTTGGGTATCTGCCCGTTTGTCGGTGTTTCAAAAAAAATCGGCCCGGCGATCAGCATGGGAATGGCGACAACCTTCGTGATGACATTAACGGCGGCGGTAGCCTGGTTGGTTAACCGGTACATTCTTGAGGGATTGAATCTCCAGTTTTTACAGACAGTGTCCTTTATTCTGGTAATCGCGTCTCTGGTGCAGCTGGTTGAGATGTTCATTAAAAAAGTCAGTAAACCGCTGTATGATGCGCTGGGAATTTTCCTGCCTTTAATCACTACCAACTGTGCTATTCTGGGAGTTGCATTATTCCTGGTTTTAAAGGAATATAATTTCATTGAAAGCATCATATTTGGATTCAGTGCCGGTGTGGGATTTACACTGGCAATCGTCATTATGGCAGGTATCCGTGAGGAATTGGAACTGGCCGATGTTCCTGAATATTTCAAAGGTGCGCCGATAACAATGATTGTTGCCGGTTGTCTGGCGTTGGCGTTTATGGGTTTTTCCGGACTGATATAAATGGAGTAATGAAATGGTTGACAGCTCTCTGATATATGCGGATATTATTGGTGCGGTACTGAGTATGGGTGGATTGGGACTCATTTTCTCAATTCTGATTACCCTCGCAAACAAGAAATTACATGTTGAAGAAAATCCCCAAATTGAAATAGTTGCCGATCTGTTGCCCGGTGCGAACTGCGGCAGTTGCGGCTATGCTGGTTGTGCGAATTTTGCCGAGAACCTGACCGGAGGTAAGACTCAATTGAGCGCTTGTCCGGTATGTGGCCCCGACGCTGCTGAAAAAATTGCCCGGATCTTAGGTGTAGAAGTGGAATCCGGTGAACGACGGGTGGCGATTGTTATGTGCCAGGGTGGCGATGGTACCGTTAAAAAGAAAGCCGATTATGAAGGCATTCAGTCGTGTATCGGAGCGACCTTCGTCGGCGGCGGCGAACGGGCCTGCAGTTACGGATGTATGGGATATGGTGATTGTGTGACGGTCTGTCCCTTTGATGCTATTCATATGAACGACAAAGGTATTCCGGTTGTGGATCGGGCCAAGTGTACCGGTTGCGGGAATTGTGTGGAAGCCTGTCCGCGTAATGTTATCGAATTGCATCCACTCAGCCATCATGTCTTTGTACTGTGCCGAAATAAGGACAATGGTAAAAATTCCAGGGCGGTTTGCAGCGCGGCCTGTATCGGCTGCAAGATTTGTGAGAAAGCAGTGGATGGGATTGGTTTCAATGTAACCGACAATCTGGCTGTTGTGGATCATGAAAAATACACCAGGGAGCTCGTTCTGCCGACCGAAAAATGCCCGACCAAATGTATTGTAATTGTTGGTAAAGCCGACGAGAAATAGATGGATGAGAGTTTTGAAATAGGCGTTATTGTTGATATAATCGATAATATTGCCGAGATCGAATTGCTTGAAAACGATCATTGCCATTCCTGTGGTGCCCGGATGATTTGCCGGCCGGGCGATTCGGGAAAGCGAACCCTCAGATTAAAAAATACACTGAACGCGAAAATTGATGACCGGATTCTCATTGAACAATCCGATAAGAATCAACTGCAACTGACGTTTATGCAATACGGATTTCCGTTACTGGGTTTTCTGATTTCCATTATTCTTGCCGGAGTATTTATTAAAGCACCGTTGATCGGGATTCCACCGGAAGTTCTTCAATTCACTATTGCAGTTCTGGTGCTGTTTCTAGCCGGATGGCTTACCCGAATCTGGGCAACGAAAAAAGCCTCGACGGATTTTTCTGTTTTCTCCATGAAAGAGATTTGTCAATAATCCAATCAAGAAAAACATTCAAATGAAAAAAGTATTTTTTACACTGATTCTAATTGGAATTATCGCTGGTCTGTCCGGCTGCAACTCTGACAGTCCATTAAAACCATATCAGGTTACCCGATTCGCAATGGGTACGGTGATTGAAATTACCGTGTTAGACAATTCCGAATACCATGCGAATATGGCCATTGCAGCAGCAATGACTGAGATTAACCGGATCGGTTCGCTGTTTTACGAGGGCAATCCGGAAAGTCCGTTGTATGAATTCAGCCACCGGACGGGCGACAGGGTCGCAATGCCTGAAGAAGTATTAAGTTTGATTCAGAGAGGACTGGAAGTATCAAGACTCACAAATGGTTGCTTCGATATGACTGTCGGTGTGTTAATGCCACTGTGGGATTTTAAATCGGAAAATCCGAAACCACCGACTGAGGACCAAATTGAATCCGTACTGCCGTACGTGAATTACCAGACCTTAACAGTTGATCCCGAAAATAATATGCTCTTATCTGCATCGCCGAGGACAATGCTGACGACCGGAGGAATTGCCAAGGGTTACGCGGTTGACCGGGCGATTGAAATCTTGTCTGAGAACGGCGTTAAAGGTGCCCTGGTGAATGCGGGCGGTGATTTACGGGTATTATGCCGGGCTGATGGGAAAAAATGGCGGGTAGGAATTCAAAATCCACGAGTTCAGCAGGAAATCCTGAAAATCATAGAAATAGACAGCGGAGCGGTGGTGACGTCTGGCGATTATCAGAAGTTCTTTTTTTACAATGAAAAACGGTTTCATCATCTGTTAAATCCAAAGACCGGATTACCGGCCGATTCCTGCCAGTTTGTCACTATCATCGCTCCTACGACAGAACAAGCCGATGCACTGGCAACAGGGATATTTGTAGCCGGTGCGAGACAGGGTATAGAGTTACTGGAAAAAATACCGAGTACGGAGGGATTAATCGTCCGGCACGATGGGAAAATTTTCAAATCATCAGGGTTTAACCAATAAAAAAGCCGTCTGTTCATTTAGGACAGACGGCTTAAGTAAATGGCCAACTTTATTAATATTCGATTACTTTAAAATTTGCTTTCTTCTTCAGCTTTGTCAGATTATCATCATAAACCTGGGTCCGCTTATCCTGTTCTAATTTTGCCTTCATACTGTCTTTTACATCTTCGAACGGTTTTTCTTCCGGCTTTCGTTCAATTACTTTTATGATGTGATAGCCGTAGGATGTTTCGACAATATCACTGATTTCACCAATGGGAACACCGAAGGATGCGTCTTCAAAGGGTTTAACCATGCGGCCGCGAGTAAAGTTTTCATACAGACCGCCATTTTTGCCGGAACCGGGATCTTCGGAGTATTCGTTGGCCAGAGCGGCGAAATCTTCCCCTGCGTTTGCCCGTTTCAAAATAGCTTCCATCTCTTTGTATTTGGCAACTTTACTGGAGTCGTCAAGACCCTGTGTTTTCAGTAAAATATGGCGGACTGTTGCATATTTATCCTGCTGAAAATTTTCCATCAATTCTTCCTCGGTGACTTCGAAATTCTTTGAAAGTGCGGTGTCAACGTATTTCTCAATCATGATCCCGTCACGAGTGTCATTGCGGACAGTTTCATATTCGATGTTGTTGTTTTTCAACCAGGACATAAACCGTTCTTCTCCGCCATCACGGATATATCGTTCGCTA
Source organism: bacterium (assembly GCA_018824205.1). Lineage (GTDB taxonomy): Bacteria > Fidelibacterota > UBA2242 > UBA2242 > UBA2242 > B118-G9. The sequence goes on along the minus strand of JAHJGX010000071.1, from coordinate 14,763 downwards.
ATCAGACTGTCGATCTCTTCATCAGATACCTGAATATTCAATGTTTCAGATTCCCTGAGGAGAAGTTTGACTTCACCCATCTGGAGAGCGTTTTGATCAATAATCGTCTTTATACGGTCAGCATTAAAATTCGTCAATTGCTGCGACCGGTTTCCGAAATTTGTCTGAATAATGTTCAGTATATCACCAGTAGTGATGTCAAAGTATTTGGTCGAGATCAGGGGATTATTCTGGTCGGGATCATAATAAGGGACTTTTTCAGTGAGAGATTTTGCAAGGATGTAAGCCGGACTATCCTTTTCCAGAATTAAACTGGGTTCCTTTTTAGTACACGATGTAACAGCCGCTAGCAATACCAGCAGTAAAATGGCGAATTTTTTCATGTTTTCTCCTCAGATTATCTTTGTAAAAATCGACGTAAGATAGAAATAAATAGGAATAATTCATAGTTATTTCCCGAATATCGCCATACATAACTCCTTTGGACTTAAAAAGTTTCATAAAACTTTTGTGTGTTAGATTTGAATGATGTAATTTAGCCCGCTTCTTGACGCCCCCATAGCTCAGTTGGATAGAGCGCCGGCCTCCGGAGCCGGAAGCACAGGTTCAAGTCCTGTTGGGGGTACTACCCATTTTATAGACGAAAAACATATGTTTATATTAGGATTATAAAAGTTTAAATATCTTTTAAGTCAATCCAGATATTTGTTTACAAAGGTAAATATTATCCAACGCGAGAATCCAATATACAATCTGTGCAAACATAGCAATATTTGGGGATATTGTCGTAATGTCAAATAGAGGCAATATACCAATTAACTTGTGTGACGAAATGTCCTGTATGATTTCTGGCACAGGCTTTGTAAAATGATGAACGCTTTTTAATAGAAGTAGAACTGAAAACTGGATGGAATTTGGTTTTTATTTAATGAAGATTATCGATTAAATACAATTAACTTTAACCAATGATTGAAAAAGTGCTAAAAAATTGAAAGGAGAATAGAATATGGCAATTAAACCTTTAGCAGATCGCGTGGTTGTAAAATCATCCGAACCCGAGGAAAAGACATCCGGTGGAATTATCCTTCCGGATACTGCAAAGGAAAAACCTCAGGAAGGCACTGTTATTGCTGTCGGTCCGGGAAAAGTCAGTGAAAACGGAACAAAAGTCGCTATGGAAGTGAAAGTAGGGAATAAGATTCTCTACGGTAAGTACTCCGGGACTGAAGTCACCATTGATGGTATTGAACATCTAATCATGAGAGAAAGTGATATTTTGGCTGTTATCAGCTAAAATAGAAAGGAGTAATAATAATGGCAAAACAAATCGAATATAATGTCAAGGCAAGATCAGCTCTTAAAGAAGGAGTTGATAAATTAGCAAATGCGGTAAAAGTGACCCTCGGGCCAAAAGGCCGGAATGTAGTCATTGAAAAGAAATTTGGTTCTCCTACAATTACCAAAGACGGCGTAACGGTTGCAAAAGAGATTGAGCTCGAAGATAAGATGGAGAATATCGGTGCACAGATGGTAAAAGAAGTTGCTTCAAAGACTTCCGATATCGCTGGCGATGGTACCACGACTGCCACAGTTTTGGCCCAGGCTATTATTTCCGAAGGCTTTAAAAATGTAACTGCCGGTGCCGATCCTATGGAAATTAAAAGAGGGATCGATGCCGCTGTGATTGAAATCGTTAAAGGTCTGAAAGAGATCAGCAAAGAAGTGACCGGCAGCAAAGAGAAAATTGCTCAAGTTGGCTCAATCTCTGCCAATAATGATAAAGTTATCGGTGACTTAATTTCTGATGCAATGGAAAAAGTCGGTAAAGACGGAGTTATTACTGTTGAAGAATCCAAATCGACAGAAACTGGTTTGAGAGTTGTTGAAGGTATGCAGTTTGATCGCGGATATTTGTCCGCATACTTTGTTACTAATGCTGATGCAATGGAAGTAATCCTTGATGATCCTTATCTCTTGATTTATGACAAAAAAATCAGCGCCATGAAAGATCTTTTGCCGATTCTTGAAAAAGTATCCCAGATGGGGAAATCGCTTCTGGTCATTTCGGAAGATGTCGAAGGTGAAGCGTTGGCTACATTAGTTGTCAACAAACTGCGTGGCACCCTGCGGATTGCTGCGGTAAAAGCACCGGGTTTTGGTGATCGTCGAAAATCCATGCTGGAAGATATTGCCGTTTTGACCGGTGGAACTGTGATTTCTGAAGAACAGGGTTTCAAACTGGAAAATGCAACAGTATCTTATCTCGGCCAGGCTAAGAGAATAACGATTGACAAAGACAACACAACAATCGTTGAAGGGGCTGGAAAATCCGACGATATTAAAGCCCGGATCAAACAGATCAAAGCCCAGGTTGAATCGTCAACGTCCGATTATGACAAAGAGAAACTTCAGGAACGTTTAGCCAAATTGTCAGGCGGCGTCGCTGTTCTGGAAGTTGGTGCTGCTACTGAAGTTGAGATGAAAGAGAAAAAAGCCCGCGTTGAGGATGCGCTCCACGCAACCCGTGCTGCGGTAGAAGAAGGAATCGTTCCCGGTGGCGGCGTTGCTCTGTTGAGAGTTCTCAAGAAACTGGATAATCTGAAAGTCAGTGGAGACCAGGCTGTTGGAGTTAAGATTGTGAAAAGAGCAATTGAAGAGCCAATTCGCCAGATTGCCCTGAATGCCGGACATGAGCCTTCAATTGTGGTTCAGAAAGTCAAAGAAGGCAAGGATGACTATGGCTTTGATGCCTACAAAGAAGAATACGTCAATCTCTACCAGGCCGGAATCATTGATCCGACAAAGGTTGTTCGGATCGCCCTTGAAAATGCGGCCAGTATTGCCGGTTTATTATTGACTACTGAAGCATTGATCTGTGAAATACCAGAAGATGAACATGCTCCAGCCATGCCTTCGGGCGGTGGAATGGGCGGAATGTATTAATCAATAACTGATTACGCATATAATGGGCTGTTTCAATTATTGAAATAGCCCATTTTTTATTTAGAAATATCCTTGTATATTATAAATGTATGTACTTGATTTAATGTGTAAACAAGGATATATTGCAACCATAAAAACAGGAGGATAAATGGCAAACTTATGGGGCGACATAAAGAAAAACCTTGGAGAATGGGTCACCAAAGCCGCTGATAAGGCCGGAGAATTTACCCGTGAAGCCGCGGATAAAGCGGAAGAAGTCACAAAACTTGGGAAAGTTAAACTGGATATATTCCAGACAAAACGGGATATAGAAAAACAGTTTGCAGAATTGGGTGGTACTGTTTATCATCTAATTCAGGAAAAGAAAACCAAAGATTTTGAAAAAAATGAAAATGTAAAAGCCTGTCTGGCAGTGATAAAAGATTTAGAGAAGAAACTGAAAGACAAGGAAAAACAGTACAAGTCCATTCAGGGGGCTAGTCAGGCAGAAAAGGCGAAACCAGCCAATCCGGAAACGAAAAAAGAAGAAAAATAGTTTCCCAATTTCAAATTAAAAATCCATAATGAAAAAGAGCGGGTCCTTAGATAAATATCCCCACTCGCATAGTCACGTGCTTAAGAGATATTTTGAGGAAATCAGCCACGAAGATCCTCTGACACCCGAAGAGGAAATAGAACTTGCTGCAAAAGTCCGGCAGGGGGATTCACAGGCACTTGACAAGTTATTACGGGCGAATTTACGTTTCGTAGTATCTGTCGCAAAAAAATACCAGAATCATGGATTGTCCCTTGAAGATCTGATTAACGAAGGAAATATCGGATTAATAAAAGCGGCCCAGCGTTTTGATGAAACCAGGGGGTTTAAATTTATCTCATATGCCGTATGGTGGATCAGACAAACCATATTACAGGCAATTTCCGAATATTCACGATTAGTAAGATTGCCGCTAAATGTGGTTGGGAATCTTAATAAAATCTCGAAAATAACCTCTGAATTCGAGCAGGAATATGAACGGGAACCGACGACAGAAGAAATTGAAGAAATCCTTGCCCAGGAAAAAATTGATCTGGATGTCCTCCGGCAGCTTTCTGAGGGAACCTTGAGTATTGATTCCCCTATTGGGAAAAATGGAAGTGGAACTCTTCAGGATATTTTAAGGGGCCAGGAGGAAAACGAACCGGGGAATTTGCTTACCGAAGAATCATTTCATATTGAAGTTGAGAGGGCATTGCGAAGTCTTGACGATAGAGAGTCGACCATTATTCGGATGTACTTTGGGATTGGCCATGAGCTGCCAATGACGCTTGAAGAAATAGGAAATTATCTTCATTTGACACGAGAAAGAGTCCGTCAAATAAAAGAGAAGGCATTACGAAAGCTGCGACACACTTCAAGAGCGCTCAATTTAAGAGGTTTTTTAGGCTGATAAAAAATGTTGACAAAGTGTTTACATTTTATTAATATGAGGTGTGGATGAAGATCTTGGGGTTACCAATATAGAAAATTGTTAGAAAAAGAATGAAGAAACAATCCAAACTTGTTCTTGTTTGGAACACAAAAAGATCGCCAAAAACTTTTAGCTTGTCTCACAGACAGTTGATCGGTTCGGTGGTTTTTGCTGTTTTAGTAATCATAGGTGCAGTAACAATCGGAATTAATGCTTTTTCAAATTCCATTTATAATGCCAAAGTAGTCCGACTTAAAAAAAATAACAGTAAACTTGTTGGCACCATGTACGATCTGGATCAGCGGATTCAACAAATGGAATCAGAACTGCATGTTCTTGCCGAAAAAGATCAGGCATTACGAACATATGCTGATATTCCGGTAATTGATCGGGATGTTCGGAAACTTGGTATTGGAGGAAAATATAGTTTTCAAGGCGAAGAACTGGACAATCTGTTACCAGATGACAATGTGAAGATATCGGAATTGGCAACGGATTTGGACCGTCTGACCCGTGAAATCAAATTGGAACGTATCAGCTACGAAGAAATCTATAATGCTATTAAGCATCGATCTCCCCAGATAAAATCAACTCCATCAATTCGCCCGGTAAACACCGGCTATATTTCAGATGGTTATGGTTATCGTCGTGATCCGTTCACCGGTACCCGGCAGTTCCATTATGGAATTGATATATCATCACCATCGGGAACGCCTGTGTATGCAACTGCTGACGGTGTTGTCCGAAGCACAAATTACAGCAGCACATATGGTAAGATAATTAAAGTCGATCATGGGTATGGTTATTCGACCTTTTACGCTCATCTATCCAAAATGGTAATTAAACCGGGTGATGTTGTAATGCGTGGTCAAAAAATTGCCGAAGTTGGTTGCACCGGCAGAAGTACCGCGTCTCATCTACATTACGAAATACGGCAGTTCGGGATAAATAAAAACCCACTCGATTATTATTTCACCGGATATATCCGTTAGAATATTTTTACTAATATCATATTTTTTAATTCAGCTTTATTAATAGGCTGTTTTTTTTTAAGTTTCAGCTACTATGAAAGCAGGTAAATACTATATTGAAACTTACGGTTGCCAGATGAACGAGGCTGATTCTGAGATCATTGCCGGACTTCTGGAACGAGAAAATTTTATTTCAACCTGCAATCCGGATGAAGCCGATATCATCCTGGTGAATACATGCAGCGTTCGTCATGGTGCTGACAACCGGGCAATATCACGGCTGTCCCAGTTTAAATCCTTTAAGAAAACGAATCCGAATCTTCTCCTTGGTCTCGTGGGCTGTGTTGCCCAACGTGATCGTGGTAAAATATTAGAAGAGAAACCCTTTATTGATCTTGTATTAGGTCCGGACGCCTATCGTCAAATCCCTGAATTAGTAGTGAATAAAACCCATTCCTTTATTGACGTAAATCTTTCCAGAAAGGAAGTCTACGATGGTCTGATGCCGTTCAGGAACAGTATCGTTAATGCCTGGGTGTCAATCATGCGGGGTTGTGATAAATTCTGTTCCTATTGCATTGTTCCCTATACCCGCGGCCGTGAACGCAGTCGCTCCATAAAAAGCATTGTTGAAGAAATAAAGAGGGCCGTTAGTGACGGGTATCAGGAAATCACGCTGCTCGGACAAAATGTCAATTCCTATCGTTACGATGATCACCGTTTCCCGGACCTGCTCATTCAAGTTGCGGAAATACCAGGTGTTAAGCGGGTTCGCTTTACATCACCCCATCCGGAAGATGTAAACACAAGAATGCTGGAAGCAATGCGTGACTATGACAATATCTGTAAACATATTCATTTACCTCTGCAATCGGGATCAACAAAAGTATTGTCCGCGATGAATCGCTCTTATACACAGGAAAAGTATTTAGACTTTGTGACGAATATCCGAAAATATTTACCCGAATGTGGAATTACAACTGATATTATTGTCGGTTTTCCCGGTGAAACCGCAGCTGATTTTGAAGAAACTCTACATGTGATGGATGAAGTTATCTTTGATAATGCGTACATGTTTAAGTATTCTCCACGTCCAAATACTGCTGCCGCTAAACTGACCGATGACGTTACCGAGGAAGAAAAAGCGGAACGCCTGAACCTCATCATTGCGAAACAGAAAAGACATACAACGTTCAGAAATCGTCAGACAATCGGGACCATTCAATCGGTATTAATTGACGGATGCAGTAAAAAAAATGTTGATGAAAAAATAGGTAGGACTGATTCGAATAAACTGGTAATTTTAAAAGAAGGAAGCGCTGACATTGGTGATTTAATCAATATATTAATTACCGGCGCACCCGGTGTCAGTCTGTTTGGAAAAATTCAAAAATCATGAGGTTGTTATGAAATATTTAAAGTTGCTTGGGCTAGTTTTAGTTGTTCTGATTTTACTGGTGTTTGTAATTCAGAATGTGGGTCAGAAGATTACCTTGAAATTCTTCAGTAGTAACTATGCGTTCAGTACTGAAATGATCGTCGTGTTGTTACTATCATTGGTTTTCGGATTTTTGATTGGCTACCTGATTGCCGGGTTTCAGATTTTGGAACAAAAGAAGATAGTGCGCGTCTTAAACAGTGAATATAAAAAGCTAAAAAAAGAGATTGATCTATTGCGCAATAAGGACCTTGAAGAGGTTGAGATAAAAGAATAATCGAATAAAGGATTATAAATGACAACATTTGAAATCATTCTGGCGTTTGTATTTGTTGTAATCTTAATAATGGTATTTGGGACCATTATTGGGCGGAGGAAATCGGAGACAAAGCCAAAAACATCGCTCTATTCACAGGCTTTGAACCACATTCTGCAGGGCGAGTACGACATCGCTATCAAGGAACTGAAATCGATCATTGAGAAAGACACCAGCCATATTGACGCGTATATTAATTTAGGAAATATTCTCCGTAAAACCGGAAAATTAAAACCCGCTGTGAAGGTGCATCAGGCCTTACTTTATCGTCAGAACATAAACAAACTCCAGAAACTGGAAATTATGCGCAACCTGGTACTGGATTATGTTGACCTTAATGAGAAGGGGATTGCATTATCTGTTGCGCTGAACATACTGGATGTGGAAAAGAAAAACATTTGGGCTTTGGAAAAAATATGGCACTTATACCGGGATCTGAAAAAATGGAATAAAGCATCGGAATACATGGAAAGAGTTCTTCATATCCGAAAAGAAGACAATAAGCGGGCCATGGCTATTTACAAAGTGCAGGAAGGCCTTGAAAAATTTGATAACCAAGCGTTTCATGATGCTCGTCTGATTTTTCGGAAAGCGATTCGAATCGACTCCCGCTGTGAGGCGAGTTACTATTACATAGCAGAGTCATATTTAAAAGAAAAACGGGATGCCGACGCCGTGGGGTGGTGGGAAAAATTTGCTGAAATTGCTCCCAGGAAAGCATGGCTGATTTTTCCTCAACTTCAAAAAGTACTGTTTAATTACGGTAATTTTGGAAATATTGAAGATTTTTATCTGAAAATATTGAAAAATGAACCAAACGATGTTCGCACAATAACCGCGTTGGCAAGTTTTTATGAACGCAAAGGAGACTTATCCAGGGCGTCGGATCTGATCAGTGATTTGATCGAAACCAACCCAAGCTCGGTGATAGCGAAAATCGCCTACTGTAAGTTGTTAATTGCCCTCAAACGTGACCGGGAGGCCGGTGACGTGCTGACGGATATAGTAAATCGGTTTGATTCCATTAATGAAGTCCGTTGTTCCAATTGCGGACATATCGCCAATGAAGCGCTTTGGATTTGTCCTGTTTGCGGAATCGAGGATTCATTTTTGGAATGATAATGAAACGACTTTTTATGGTAGTGCTCTTCTTTTTCCCGGTCCTGATTTTTACCCAGGATCTTAATCGATATTTTGAATATATCGAACAGGATGAAGTTGATCAGGTTAGATCGGCTATCCCGAATTTGATGCGAAAATATCCCAATAATCCGGATGTCCTGTATCTCTCAGCATTAGTCGAACCTGAAGGCGATAAGGCTCTTTTAATTTACAAAGATGTCATGAGCCAGTATCCGAACAGTGGCCGGGCGGACGATGCCTTGACAAGAATCATTGAATATCTATACACCAAGGGGCTTTATAATAGAACCATAGATTATTCAAAACAGTTAATTTCCAAATATCCGGATAGTGAAAATATCGGAAATTGTGTTTATATGCTGCTGAGCAGTTTTAACGTTTTGAATAAAAAAGATTCTGTTGATTACTACTATTCTTACTATCTGAAACGATATCCGGATATGAAACTACCTTTTAAAAACTATCAGTCCGCCCCGGTTTATGTAACAGATGATAAACCGATGGAAAATGTTAAACAGGCTCCGGAACCAAAACCGGTTGAACGAACTATTTCTGAACCAAAGTGGGCCTTGCAGGTTGGTGCTTTCGGAAATTCGCAGAATGCGCTGGCTCTAAAAAATCGTCTTCAATCTTATGGTTATGAACCCTATGTTCAGAAAATTAAAGGCAGTAACACGGATCTGCTATCTGTGCGGGTTGGAAACTACAATTCTCAGGAAGAAGCCAAAGCTGCCGGTGATCGGTTGAAAGCGCTCCATAAAATTGATTTTATCGTGATTAAGAGGAATTCATGGGAATGATTGCAACCCCGGTGGGTGCCACGGTCTTCAAAATCGCTGTTCCCGACACAATCGGGAAGCTGGGTTCGACTCCCAGGCGTTCCCGCTAATATTCTTTTTAATACTATTTGATTTTAGTAATGAATAGTTATTAAATTAGAACCGTGATATTTTAAAACTGAAGTTCTGGGGGGTGCTTTTCACTAACATATGAAAGGCTGAGAAAATACCCTATGAACCTGATCTGGATAATGCCAGCGAAGGGAGATTGCTATGAATCACAAATCATTTCTAACGTTTTTCTTAATTTTTCTTTTCCCGTTTTTCATTTTTAAATCAGTTTTTGCCACAGATTATGTAATCAGCGGAAAATTACTGTCCATTGAAACCGGCAAACCGGTGGAATATGCCAATATTTTACTGACAACCGGCGAGGGAACCTATTCCGGCGAGACAGGCGATTTTCAAGTTAAATCTGAAAAATTACCGGTTAAAGTAACCATATCTCACATTGCTTTTCGGGATACTTCCTTTATAGTTTATAATAGTTCTATTGGTAATATCTATCTAAGGGCTGAAGTTATAGCAGGTGAAGAGGTTTTTGTGACGGCAACTAGAGCCGTTAAAGGCAAATCCCCGGTGGCTTTTTCGACATTGTCTAATGAAGAGATTAAAGCTCGTTATACGGTTGAAGATGTTCCTATGATTCTGGCGATGGAACCGGGTGTTTATTCCTACAGTGAAAGCGGCAATGGGACCGGATATTCCTATATCCAGATTCGGGGTTTTGATCAGAGCCGCATTGCGGTGATGATGAATAATGTGCCTTTGAATGATAATGAAAGTCATCAGGTTTATTGGGTTGATCATGGCGATGTTCTTAGTGATGCCGAAGATGTTCAGATACAGCGCGGCATTGGGAACAGCCTTTATGGCACTTCGGCTTTTGGAGGATCGGTAAATGTGATTACATCGATTGGGTCCGATAAACCGGAATTGTCGCTGAATGTGGGTGCGGGTTCGTACAATACGTCTAAAATCCATCTAAAAGCCACTAGTGGAGCGCTTTTCGATAAGAGAGTAAAAATGTCGGCAAGGCTTTCACAAATTAAATCCGAAGGCTATCGGGATTTTCATGATACCGTCCAAAAATCAGGAGCCTTTGGGGTCGAATATGACGGTAAAAACTTTACGCATCAATTCAGAGCATTAGTCGGCTATGAGAACAGTCATCTGATGTGGGACGGCGTTTCTGCCGATAATATTGATGACCGTGAAAAGCGGCGGGCAGGCTATCAATCTTACCTTGATGACTTCTTACAACAAGTTTATTCACTGAACAGCTCATGGCGGATCAGCGATCGTCTTCACTTCTGTAATGTTGCTTATTTAGTAAAGGGAAGCGGATATTACGAAGTATTTAAAGAAGGATGTGATATTTACTCCTATAATCTGGATGTTAATGATCAATATTCCGATTCTCTGGAAATGGAGATGAAAACTGACCTTTTGCGAAGGAAATGGATCGTCAATAACTATTTTGGAATTATTCCGACACTAACTTATATCCGTGATAAATATCGTCTTGATATCGGTGGCGAGATTCGTTCTTACACCGGCGACCATTTTGGGGAAATCGCCGATTTCTCAGATCCTGATTTATCGTCTCTAATTTCCGAAGACTGGTATCAATATTATAACTATATTGGTGAAAAACTAATCACTACCGGTTTCGCACACTTTGCTTTCGAACCGCTGAAAAAATTGAAACTGATTGCCGATTTGCAATATCAATACATTCACTGGAATATGGATCAGAAGAAAATCGGACATGCTGTCGGATATCAATTGGATGCAAAATGGAATTTTCTGAATCCGCGCCTGGGGGCGATTTATTCGTTCTCTGATGAATTGTTTGTCTTTGCCAATTACGGTAAAGCCCAGCGGGAACCGGCCGATGACCAGATTATTGAAGCCGACGATGTATGGAATGCTCCCCAAAAAGCCTCGGCTGAATTAATTCATGATTATGAATTAGGAGGCAGATATAGAATCCGGCAACTTGAAATCGATCTGAATCTTTACCGGATCAATTATAAAAATGAACAGCTGAAGAATATCGATATTGAACAGGAGGGAGAGTACGATTATTACCAGGCCGGGAAAACACTGCATCAGGGACTTGAAATTGAGTTCGGCTATCAAGCTTCAAAATACTGGTCATTGAACCTGAATAGCAGCATTGGCGAACATATTTTCAGTACTGGCGATTTAAAAGGAAATACCATTCCCAATGTGCCGTGTGTTCTTTTTAATGGCAGTTTGACCGTCAAGCCAGTGAACCATCTCTCTGTTTTTCTGACATCACGCTATGTTGGCAAACAGACCATTGATAATGAAAATATTGGCGCCAATCCGGATTACTGGCTTTATGACGGCGGTTTTCGAATCAGTTTTCGGCATCTGGAACTGAGCGTGAAAGTGAACAATATCTTCGATACTCTGTATTCAACATTCGGATACGGTTATGAATGGGACGGCTATTGGGCCTATTACTGGCCCGGCGCAACCCGGAATGTGTTTGTCTCGGTATCGGTTAAGCTTTAATAAAAAAACATGTGCAGAGACGTTGCATGCAACGTCTCTACGTGTTTAATTCGAATAAATGATTTTCATTTTATAACATCACTAAATGAAAAACCTTGACATTTCCGATTTATTGAACTAATGTTAATGCGTTCTTTGGTGGGAGAAGCGGTAAGTCTAAATCGCCCGGTTTTTACTTACTATAATTTGACAGACAGAAGATAACATTTGCTTATTGAAGGGATAGTAAGCATGTCTGACGAAGGAATTTCTGCCGGCTCGAATCGAGCGACATTGATACGATTGAGACATTCCGATCACGGGACCGAGGGGCTTATGATCTCTCGGAATTTTCATTGTTACAGTCTGGAACTTCCCTGGCAAAATAATCAACGAAATATTTCCTGTATTCCCTCAGGAACTTATACTGTTCAAATCCGCATCTCACAAAAATACGGACGGGTCTACTGGATAACAGAGGTTCCCGACCGTTCCTTTATCCTGATTCATTCCGGCAACTGGGCGGGTGTCGTTTCCAAAGGACTGAAAACTCACACCAATGGCTGCATATTGCTTGGCAAATATACCGGAATCCTGCAGGGACAGCGGGCGGTGCTCTGTTCACGGCCGTCCATTACAACGTTTCAAAACCTGTTTCAGGGACAGTCTTTTCAACTGAAGATACTGGATACAATTGCGGAAGCATAAAAACCTCCCGGAAGTTTCAAACCTCCGGGAGGCTGAGAGAAGGAGGCATTATGGCTGCAAACATTTTAGCATCGATCCTTGGCGGCGGACTGACCGGACTGATCGGCAACGCCCTGACCTCATTCACGAATTTTAAAATGCAGAAACTGAAGAACGATCACGCTGCCAAGATGGCGGATTTGGACATGCAGACCATCCGGCTGGAAGCCGAAATGCAGGTCAAAGTAACAACAGCAGAAACAGAGGGTAAAATCTCACTGGCTGAAGTGGATGCCCTGAAAGCTTCCTACGGGCAGGCGGAGAAACCGCTCTTTGACAGTTCCTACATGAACAAACTGATGGAAAGCCCCTGGACTTCCTGGATCGGCGCTATCCTCTCATTCCTGTTTGGGATTGTGGATTTTCTGAAACATCTGGCCCGGCCGGCGATCACCTATTACCTGATGGGCGTCTCCACCTGGATCACCATCGTGGCCTGGCAAACATTGCAGCAAACCAGTGAGACAACACCGCTTGAAACGACTCAGGCCTACGCGCTTTTTGATAAGATCATCACCATCATGGTCTACCTGACGGTATCCTGTGTCAGTTGGTGGTTTGCGGATCGCAGGACGGCCAAATTCCTGATGCGTTTAGAGGATGGGAATGTGAAACAGTGAAAAATCTCAAATCCAAAATGACAAATTCCCCGTCCGAATGGACATTCGTCCGAGCGGACAAACCCGCCTGCTGTCGCAGATCGGGCAGGCAAATCCCTCCAACAGGAGTCTCTGGTGAGACAATCACCGAAATTTCCCGAAGGGACTCCTTTGGAGCAAATCCCAAACGAGTAAAATCCGACCATAGGTGGTTTGGATCATTGAGATTTAGATATTGCTCCACCGGGAGCCCCTGATGGGGGATATTATTTGGTATTTGGAATTTGGTGCTTGAGATTTATGCCGCAGGCATTGGTGGTTTGCAGATCGCAGGACGGCCAAGTTCCTGATGCGGCTGGAAGATGGAAATGTGAAATAGCGAAATATTGATATGAATAAACTAAAGAGAGGTGTAGAATGAGAAAAACATTTTTATTCGTGGCGACAACCATTTTTTACATTCTTATTGTGAACCAAACTACAAGTGGACGAGACCTGACTGGAAATTCGATAATAATTGATGATGGATTAATTGCATATTACCCATTTGACGGCAATTCCAATGACGAGAGTGGAAACGGAAATAATGGAACTGTGAATGGTGCTACCTTAACAACCGATAGGTTTGGGAATGAAAATAGTTCATATAGTTTTGATGGAGTAGATGATTATGTCTATTTAGTGGATGGAATGGTTCACAATTTACCTGCGGTATCCTTTTTTGCGTGGGCAAATATACAATCTTTGAATACTGGTGGGAGCGTTATAAGCGCTTCAAAATTTGCCTCACCTTCTGACTGTCAGGAAATTCTGCACTTTAATGTAGATACTATCTTTGTTTCACAGATTAATTGTGCTAGCGGTTATACAAGCTTATTTTTCGATAACCCATCCGTGGCAATTGATAAATGGTTATTTATTGGCTATACATACGATGGAAATACTCTATCTGCTTATTTCAATGGACAAAAAGTTGAAAGCCAGGAATTTTCAAATGGGAATATTTCTGAAGTTGGAGGATTGACTATTGGAAAGCGTGTTGGTGGAAGCTATCAGTTCCATGGGATAATTGATGATGTACGAGTTTATAATCGAGCTTTGACTGAATCAGAGATAGATTCTCTTTATCATGAGGGTGGATGGCCACTTTACGAGACAGGGACGGTTACTGATATAGATGATAATACCTATCAAACAGTAAAAATTGGAAACCAATGGTGGATGGCAGAAAATCTCAAAGTCACCCATTATCGGAACGGTAATGCCATTTCAAAAGTCCCGAATAGCACCGTATGGTCTTCAACAACTGAAGGTGCCTACTGTTTTTATGATAACAACGATAGTAATACTTATGGTGCTCTTTATAACTGGTATGCAGTAGATGACAGTCGAAATATTGCTCCTGAGGGTTGGCATGTACCGACAGATGAAGAGTGGACAGAATTAGCAGATTATCTCGGAAGTAATGCTGGAACAAAACTAAAATCTACTAGTAGCTGGCATGACAATGGCAACGGTACTGATGAATATGGCTTTACTGCATTACCCGCGGGTTACCGTCGTGGTTTCGATGGTGGTTTCGAGAAGATGTTGCTTAATGCCGACTTATGGTCGGCATCAAAAGATAATAGTACTAACGCATGGCGCCATGCGTTGTACTACGATAGTTTCGGTATTAACCGGAGTAATCTCGGTAAGACGTATGGTTTTTCAATTCGTTGTGTGAAGGATTCGGAACCATCTAGTCTGGTTGCATATTATCCCTTCAACGGCAATGCCAATGATGAAAGCGG
>JAHJGX010000070.1 GCA_018824205.1 bacterium | reverse complement strand
GTGTATTTTTTCTGAAGAATTGCAGAACACATGGCGCGGGTTGTAGTTTTTCCATTTGTGCCGGTTATGGCCAGAACCGGTATATCAAATTGTTTCCGCCATTTTTTGGATAATTCCTGCAGCGCTTTTTCCGGTGATTTCACGATCCATAACGGACGACCGGTGATGCTGTTCTGACTGGCCCATTCTTTTGAAACAACACAAAGTGCGGCGCCGTCCTCAATTGCTTTGAAAACAAACCGATGCCCGTCCGTATTTTCGCCGGGCAACGCAACAAACATCGATTTCCCGGATATTTTACGGCTATCAATGACAGCATCGGAAACCGTTGAATTGAAATTCATCAGTTCACCCAGTCCGGTTCGTCGTATAAAATCGGCACTGATCATTTGTTTCCAAGCAATTCATTTACAATTAGGACATCACTGAACGGGTGCTTTATACCTTTAATTTCCTGATAATCTTCATGACCTTTTCCGAGAATTGCGACAATATCATTCGGTCGGGCATTTTCAACAGCAAATTCGATAGCCAATTTTCGATCGATAATTTTTTCATAAGTCTGATTCGACTCGAAACCGGCAATCACATCATTGATAATCGCTTCCGGTTCTTCATTACGTGGGTTGTCGGTTGTGACGATGATAATGTCAGAAAGCGATGCGGATGCTTTAGCCATCTGCGGGCGTTTGCTTTTATCACGGTTTCCACCACAACCGAAAACGGTGATCAGTTTTCCATCAACCGGAACAATATCACGTAAGGCGGTAAGAACATTTACGATCGCATCGGGAGTGTGAGCATAATCGACAAATACCCGTGGAAATCCGGGCCTGGATATTTCCTGAAGCCGACCGGGTATATATTGGATTTTACGTAATGCATCGGTAATATGATTTGCTGTAATTCCCGAACAAATGGCGCCCCCGGTTGCCGCCAGGATATTGCTCAGATTAAATCGTCCGGAAAGTTTTGTTTCAATGGGAATTTGATCACCGCTGAATAGTATTTTTCCTGAGATGCCGGTCTGGTACTCAGCATCGTTGTTCCAATTGAAATCGGCTTTCTGATTCAGACCGTAAGTATATAATGTTGAATGTCCGGTGGTATTAAATGCCGGTGCATAGCTGTCATCAAGATTGGATAAACGATATCCATCAGGTTTTATAATCTCAAAAAGTCTCTTTTTTGCAGCCATGTAATTCTCAATATCACCATAAAAATCCAGGTGGTCCTGGGATATATTCGTAAATATACCAACATAGAATTCAATATCGTCAACCCTGTTCAGTGAGAGGGCGTGGGCCGATACTTCCATAGCGACGAGTTCAATACCATCAGCAACCATATTTGCTAATATTTCCTGAATCTGAATCGAATCCGGCGTGGTCAGGTTCAATGCATAAAATTGATCATTGATAGAATATCCAAGTGTGCCAATCGTGCCTCTGGATTTATTCGCCGACTTGAATATTTGATTTAAAAGATAAACCGTTGTTGTTTTTCCGTTGGTTCCGGTAACACCGATTATTTTTAGATGTTTGGAGGGATGGTCATAATAATTGGCCGCAACTGTCGATAGCGCGGCACGGCTGTTCTCAACGATAATTTGCGGGGCTGAAAGATTCTCGGTGTATTTTTCGGCTACAATTGCGATGGCTTTATTTGTTACTGCCTGGTGGATGTAATCATGACCATCAGCCTGAATTCCACGAATTGCAAAAAACAGATCGCCTTGCCGGACATCCCTGGAATTATTCCTGATTGATTCAATTCTATCCGGGAGAACCCCAAAGAGCTTGAAATCAATGTTTTCCAGTAATTTTGTAATCTGTTTAGTCAAACTGAATCTCTCTTGGTTGTAACACAATCCGGCAATCGGTATTAGTACTAATAATTGTGTTCTTAGGTGGATACTGGGACACGACCACACCGTTGCCATTTATATCCGGATCAACTCCCAGTGTCTGAAGAATGGCAATCGCCTGCCTAAGTGTTTTTCCTTTTAAATCAGGCATCTGTTTTGAGTATTGATAGGAAGATAGCTGAACCCGTGAATTATTTGGCGCGGTCGTGACTGTCCGGTATGAAGGTTTCTGTTTTTCAGAATTGTATTCCGCGATATTAATATCCGGAGCCTGAAAACGATCTTCGGGGAAGAAGAGGTCATCTGAAAGATTTACGATTCTGGCAAATACATCCCGTAATATAGGCGCAGAGACATTTCCACCGGTATGCTCGATACCTTTTGGATTATCTACCACGATAACACAAAGGAGTTTCGGATTATTCGCCGGGAAAAAACCCACAAAAGTGGCAACATAATCTGTCTGACTGTAACCGGTCTCAGTGACTTTTTGAGCAGTTCCAGTTTTTCCGGCAATGGCCATTCCGTTAATTTCGGCTTTCAATCCTGTACCACTTTGAACAGTCAGCCGTAATAATTCCCGCATCGTCTGCATGGTTTCAGAAGATGCAACCCGTCGGATGTATTGCGACTTGTTTTCGTAAAGCGTAATCCCGTCTTTGGTTTGGATCGATTTTACCAATTGTGGTTTTATAAGATAACCGCCATTAGCGATAGCTGCATAGGCATAAGCCAGCTGCAAGGCCGTAACGCAGATACCATGGCCGATGGCAGCCTGGGCCAGTGCTAATTCACCCCATTCCTTTAATGGATGAATAATACCTTCCTGTTCACCGGGAAACTGAATATCGGTCTTCATGCCAAATCCGTACCGACGGGCATAATTAAATACTTCGTCCCTGCCAATTTTCTGTGCAACCTTGATAGTGCCCACATTACTGCTTTTCTTGATGACTTCAGCAAAGGATAATTGATTGTATTTTTTATGATCATGGATGATATGTTTGCCAACTGAAATATGACCGTTTTCACAGTCAATAATGTCTCCAGGCTGAATCCTGTTTCTGTCAAATGCAGCGGTAGCGGTGATTATTTTAAATGTTGAACCCGGTTCGAAAATATCTGTAACTACCCGGTTTATCTGAGAAGAAACCGGGTAGTTCATTGGATTATTCGGGTCAAATCCAGGGATAGTTGCCATACCCAGTATCTCACCATTTTGGGGATTTATAATAATACCCATGGCTTTATCGGCATCATGATTAGTGAATGCATTCATTAATTCTTCGTACAGAATTGTCTGATATTCATAATCAATAGTAAGTGTGATGTCATTTCCATCAGTAGATTCCTGATAGGGTAAATCCGGACGGTTATTCAGCCGACCCCAGCCGTCTTTTAGTGTAATTTGCCAGCCTGGTGAACCGCAAAGGTAAGGTTCGAGCTCCTTTTCCATACCGACGATACCATGGTTGTCAGTGTCCGTAAACCCGATCAGTTGCCCGGTTAGTTCTCCAAAGGGATAATTGCGTTGAATCCGCCGTTCAACGGCAAATCCGTTATGATATTGATATTTATCCAGAAACGCTTGAATTTCGTTATGAGGGAGGTTCCGTTCGAGTACAATGTAGGTACGATCGGATTTTAAGGCTTTTAAATATTTTGAATAATTTGGACGTAACAGGATGCTTAATTCTTTTGCCAGATTTTCCTTATCATCAAGGAGATAGGGATGAATTGCAATATTGTACTGTACAATGTCCACTGTCAGTGCTTTTTGATTGCGATCAAATATGGCGCCCCGGATAGGAGTGATTGTTTTGCGATAATCAGCCTGGTGTTTACACGTGGCCTGGTACTGATCGGAATTGATTACCTGGATGGAAAACAACCGGCCTACAACCAGTCCCCAGAACAGTATAAATGCTGCGGACATCAGGAGTGTACGTTTTTTTATTTGTTGGAATTGGGTTGACATTTAATTTTTATTGTATCCGTAATTCTGCAATAACAACCGCCAATGTTTCCGGTGTCGGGGTGTACATATTCATTTCATCAGTGGCGATTTGTTTGATTCGATCTGCACGGGCAAGACGGTCTAATTCAACAGAAGTGATCCGATTTTGTGTCACCAGATTGGCTTCCTCGCGCTTCAGGACATCTATTTCCTTATATAATTGATTGGTGTAATTGAAAATCCAGACATAGAAAACCATCATTCCGATCAGAAAAAGGAACAGGGACGACATAATCATATTTTTTCGACGGTTTTTACTGATTTTTTTCTTTTTCATATAGTATTACAATCTTTTTGCGGCTCGTAACTTGGCACTGCGAGCGCGTGAATTTTGAACGATCTCTTCTTTGTTCGGAAGAATCGGTTTGGGAGTTATTATCTTAAGGCTTGCTTTATGGTCGCATTGACAAATTGGGAATTCTCTGGGACAGATACAGCTGGTAGATTCGTGTTTAAAAAACTGTTTAACGATTCGGTCTTCCAGGCTGTGATAGGTAATGACTACTAGCCGGCCCTCCGGATTTAAAATGCTGACGCTGTCCACCAGGGCTTTTTGCAGGACATCCAATTCGCGGTTGACGGCAATGCGAAGCGCCTGAAAAATCCGGCTCAATGTTTTATTGACATATTGAGCTTGTGCTTTTTGCTTCACGATAGCAGCCAGCCGGCCGGTAGTCTCTATTGCTGATTTCTGACGCTCTTTGACAATAGAACGTGCAATTGACTTGGAAAAACGCTCTTCACCGAAATCCTGAAATATTTGAATGAGGTCAGTTAAGTCGGCATAATTAATGATATTGGCTGCCGTCTGGCCGATTGCGGGGGAAAAGCGCATATCCAGAGGACCATCGGCAGAAAAGGAAAGGCCTCTGAGAGGATCATCAAGGGCATAGGAGGATAATCCCAGATCCATGAGAATTCCATCAACTTTTGGATAGCCATTGCGAAAACAGAGCGCTTTTATGGATTCAAAATTTGAATTTATGTACACGTGCTTTTGGGATATGTTTAGGTTTGATTTACAGTGATCTATAACTGTTGGGTCAGCATCAATGCCGAGGAGAATTGCGCTCCGGTCTAGTTGAGAGGAAAGTTCACGAAAATGTCCTCCTGTACCAAGTGTGGCATCAACATACACACCATCCGGCCTTGAGACCAGAACCTGCATTGTTTCTTTGAGTAATACTGGTACATGAATTGTGGACATCTACCTGGATCCGCTTAAACAATTATAAGATATCTGCTAAATCTTCATAATAATCATCGTCTAGGGGGATTTGAGATTCCTGGTGCTTTTCCAATGTCTCTGGATCCCATAATTCCAAGTAATTCAAAGCGCCAATAATTATGACCTCTTTTTTAATATTGGCAAAATTAAGATGCTCCTGAGGCAGGAGGACACGGCCCTGCTTGTCACATTTCAGGCGGATGGAATTCCGCGACCAGGTTCGAATAAACGACCGGTTTTTTTTCTTGAACTGGGACAACTGCTGCAGCTTTTCCGTGAAAATCTCCCACTCCGGTTCCGGGTAAGCGACGAGACACGGGTCTGAACCTTTTGTAATAAAAAAGGTGCACTCAGCATCTTCTCCGCTGATCCAGCGCCGATACTTTGCCGGGATACTCAGACGACTTTTATCGTCTAAAAAATTTTTTGATTCGCCAGCAAAAGAAGTGATCATAATTTCCGTAATACTTTGGGAATTTTTGGGATTTCTCCCCACATCTACCCACAATTATAGAACAAAATACCCTTATTGTCAAGTAAATTTTTCCATTTACTTGACTTATTTAGAGATTTAATCCGGGATTTTTATCGACGCAGCAACGTTGAGCGAACGATGCCGTCTTTTGAAATAATGAGACGGGTGGGAATCCCCGTATTTCCGATTGGGCCTAATGGTTTGTTGTTCAGGGTCAATCGAACATTTGTTGGTCGGCCAACCCGTACGTCAAACAGTTTTTCCGCTTTCCATTCTCTGCGAATATTGGGAAGGTAATTGGCTTCAGTTGTATCTTTTTCGTCTGTAACAACACGAACCCAGCAGGTATCATTGGTTATCATAACCAGTGACAGAATTTCAGGAACTATTTCGGGCAACGCTTCTTCATCAACGATCATCGCCGGTCCAATTTCAGTTGTATCGGCTTCTTCTACCGGCTCGGGTAATTCTTTGACCATTATGTCTATTGATGCCGGTTTCTTTTTTTCCTCTTCCATCAATACCTGTTTGAGTACGGAAATAAGAAAAACGAGAATAACCAGGATTATGGTAATCGCCGCAATATTTCTCTTTTTGTTACCATTAACGACAGGTCCGTTTTGGGGTGATAAAAAAGAGGGTTCTTCTGAGTTTTTTTCCGACATTTTCTTTTCGGGTGTTTTACCGTTGAGCGATTCATATTCCCTTAAGATATTTTCCGGATTAGCTCCCAGTTCATTGGCGTAGGTTTTTAAAAACAGTCGCACATAGGTTTCCGGTAATTTAGAAAAGTCCCCCACTTCAAAGGCTTCCAGAATCGATTTGTTAACTTTTATTTTATTGGAAATCTGATCGAGAGATATTCCCGCAGATTCACGGCGTTTCTTCAGCTCCTCATAAAACATAATCAATACCCGAATTTATTTTATCCCACAACGGACTTAATATTGTAAATATTGTGATTAAATTCAATATAAAGTTTACTGTAATGATTTTAAATGATGAAGACAGGTCTGGGTGAAGTGCGCAATCGGGAATCCTACTACATTATAAAAACACCCCTGTATGCTTTTCACAAACACGGCACTGAAGTCCTGAATTCCGTAAGAACCGGCTTTATCATAGGGTGAATAGTGGTCCACATACAACTCTATCATATCTGAAGTCAGCGGGTGAAACGTAACGTCGGTCACTTCTACGTCCGTAATTAATTTGCCATTTTGGGAGTTCAGGATGCAATAACCAGTAAAAACCTGGTGAGTTACGTTACTCAGAATTTTTAACATGTTGATCGCATCTGCTCTGTCAATGGGTTTTTCCAGAATTTTCCCGTCTTTAACAACAATTGTATCTGCCCCAATGATCCAGGCGTTTGTGTAATTGCCGGATATATCCAGGGCTTTGAGTTTTGCATGGTTCCGGACCAATACTTCAGGTGTCGCATTTTCGTCATCCGGTTCATGGTAATTTGACGGATGAACGGTAAAATCGATTCCGGCTAAGGATAGAATCTGTTTTCGTCTCGGCGAAGCTGATGCCAGGATGACCGGTTTATTATTCCAATCGATCAGTGTATCTATCACCCGGCTTTTACCATTTTTCCAATATAATCATCTTTTTCCTTTGATTCACTCGACCGGGCCTTGATTTTATATATGTAAATACCCTTGGCAACAGTGTCACCAAAATCATCTTTTCCATCCCAATAGAGTGAGTTGAACCCCGGCAGAAATATCTGGTTTGATTCCAGGGTGCGAATTTTCAATCCTCTTACTGTATATATTGTGCAAACGACCGTTGCCGGATTGGTGAGTTGGAAAGAAATATATGTTGTCTTTGCGAAGGGATTTGGAAAATTGACAACCCTTTCCAGTGCAAAATCCGATGAGGAAAGGAGCTTGAAAATTCCGGTAATTGTCGAAGAATTATTTCCATTGTCCCAGGCTGTTACGGTGATACTGTGTTCACCGGCCTGCAGATCGGGCATTTGAAATAGAACCGTCCCGGAAGAATCGCTGTTGGTATCGTAGGTGAAGTATTCGGTTGCGATGTACGATTGATTTTCATTGTTATCAAAAACAAAGGATATATCGTGTCCCATTTGTCCGGCGATATTAATTCCGAGAGGATCCCTGATAGCAATTTCAAACTCATTCCCGGGACTTACCACATCACCATTTTTAAAACTCAGATTTGTAAAACCAATTTCTATGTCCGGACCGGTCGTGTCAAGTACTGATTCTGAGCCGGCAAAAAAAACCGGATGATAGTATCCGCCAATCTCTGAGCCGGTTTCTTTATTCCAGCCGGTGATCGTGATTTTACCGCTGCTGCCGGCATAGTTTAAATCTTTTGGGATGAAGAAACGGGAAGAAAATTCTCCTGCGGTGAAATTTACCAATCCATTGAACAGGATTTCACCCGGAAGTGTATAGGACATGGATTTTTGGTTATTGTATTTGTCAACCCAATATCGGGTTACCGACCGTTCGCTATCGAATAATTTGACAAGACCGCTTCCTTGAAAACTCAGGTTACTGCTATCAACATTTCCGTTTAATTGAATATTGGAAAGCGTTTTAAGTGTATCCGACGCTAATTTGTCTACAGTTAGCTGTTCGTAAGGCATTGCCAAATACAGCGCCGGATCACCGAAGAGAACGTACTTTTCATTATTTTCATTTATACCGCTGCCGGTACAGGAAATAATCTGAAGAACTTCACCTAACCTGATTCGATTAGCTGTTTTATTATTTAACAGGTTAACTATCCAGCTGTTCACAAAGGCGGCATTATATGTGCCATAGGTTGCCCGGGTGGCTGCAAGGGCTGCGATTCCACCATCATTTGGTTCCAGCACCAATGCCTCCGGAAAACAACTTCCCGATATATCATCAAACTGGCCCCAGCTGCAGGTTCCCGCAATCCAGAAAGGGAGTTTCATTCCGGTATTGATCCGACCCAGGTCCCGGTTCATTTCGAGGATATATTCCTGAGCCCATACAGTCGGACTGCCATGTCCGAAATAATTGATGAGCACGGTCCCGTCCTCAATTTGTTTAAGCAAATCCACCGTGGCGTCCGGTTTTTTGACGCCATAAGATGAGGCGTCCTGAATCTCCGGGTATTCTAAAAGGTACAGTTTTTTAACATTAAAGGTTTTTGGAAGGTAATTGGCAATTTTATTGTCAGTGTCGTTGATATGGTAGGTTTCGTTAGTAAGTGGACGTTCAGGGTCATCGGCGACGAGTGTGATCTTGCTGCGCCAGTCGCCGTATATGGGTTCTAGTATATAGGATCGGATTTTATCCACAGCGGCCTGTGCTTCTGATGCGGTGCGGGCATTGATTCTGCCGATTGCCAAATCCATTTTTTTATCGTTTCCGTTGATGTACGAAAACCGCATATCGGTAGCATAAGAAGCAAAGCCGGCATTTCCACTACCACTGGTCTCTTCAACCTGGTAGGTCATGACTAGATCACCGGTTTCTGATTCGATATGGCGATAATCAAAGGTGCCGTCACCTAAGAGGAGAACGTATTTGAGTGCGATAGTCTCGTTAATTTTCCAGTTATTAAACGCATACGTAAGAAACTGGCGGATGGCGTGAGGATCTACGATATCGGCATTGAATTCTCGCAATATTTGATTCTGAAAGACAATGATTGTACTCAGCCGGTCTGCGCTTTTAACATCCTGCGAGTATAGTTGGGCGATATCCTGAGCAGCGTTTAAAAATGCTTCATTAGTAATGATGACATATTGTGCTGAAATATCGGTATTTCGCAACGTATTCCATTGTGGATCTTCTATTAAGGAAATTTTGCCAGGGGACAGATATTTCGATGGCTGAGTTAAAAGATAATGAGATCGTTTGGTTTCGTCATTATAAGTTTTAAAACGGATTTCATCTCCAGTTTGTTGGTTTGTATCGAGAATTGCAACATTGTTCCAGTCGGTGATATCGAAAATGACAGGATTATCGAGGCCAATATCGCTCAGATTATACTCAATGATACCGGTACTGGGCGGCCCCCAGAAATCCAGTTTTTTCCCCGCTGGTTTTAGAGGGGCTTCATAACGGATTTGTAAAAAATCCAGATGAGCCTGACCGGATGAGTTGGATGCTGTATAATTCATTTTTATGATATTGATTGATCCGGGTTCTAAGGAAATGTCATACTGTTTGGATGATACAGACCAATTACTGGTTGACCATGTTGCAAAAGGAACGGTTGCCCCGTTTAAATACATTTTATAAGAATGCGTTGTTTCATTATTAGCACCACGTGCTTTTATTGATAATTCAGCAGGAAAAGAATCCTGATCATCATCAGCTTTTTCAGGAATTTGAAAAATAACCGAAATATTTGCTCCGGAGCTGGCAAATTTTTCACCGTACCAGGCTTTCCCGGAGCGGAGAAAATTGGTCAGTTCCAGTTCATGCCGGTCGATTTTTTCATATTTCGATACCGAGAGGTTTGCATCGGTGGGTGAAGTGGATATGGTTTGCATGGTTTTGGGAGAACCGGCCGCATCTGCGATCAACAGCCAGTAGTAATTGACATTAGAATAGGCATTACGATAAAAATTTAGAGTACCGCTATTGTCAGCGTCTACGCCGCTGCTTGACCGACCGTAAAATACAATAGCGTTGCCACTGTCGAATTTTCCATCATCTCCGCCATCAATACTCCGGGAATTCTCAAGCAGATTATCAAGAACATCGATTCCGGGGGTATTGTCGATCTCGCGCCCGCCGGTTCCATTGGAATACAGAAATATGCGATTGATGTCAATAGATTGATTGTTCATTCCGGCGCTTACTAATTCCTGGTGACCGATTTTATAAATGCCATCGTCGGTCACGGTGATTCTAAACCAAAGTCCCGACGGGTAACTTAGTGGTTTTGCCAGACTTCGACGAGGAGATGTCTGCCATTTTGAAAAGTATTTTTTATTTACAAATGCCCGGTTAATTGTCTCAATTTTTTTCTGAGAAACAGTTGTGGATTTTTGTACTGATTGTCCGGAATAAACAACGGAGACATCCAGAGAACGCACGACACTAATCTGCTCTGAATTGATTGCTCTGATCGGATAGATAACAAGTTCACAAATCGGATTGAAGCGAAAATAACCAATGTCCACAATCTCCGACATCGGTTTTGAATTAATTACCTGAATATCCTTTTCGGTCAGTGGCTGATCAAGTTCGATAATTTCAGTTTTAATATTCGAAATTCGAACTGTCGGTGCCTTGGAAGCCGGCAAAGCCAGAGCAACAGACCAGTAGGGGATATAGAGTGATGAGGATATTTCAACAATATCCGCATTCCCTAAATGGATCGAATATACTGATTCCAGGTCAGTGCCGGTTTTGCGCCATTCGAGTTTTGAAGAATCACTGATATTCAAAATCAGACTGTTTTCTTCTTCCTGAATAATGGTTGTTTGATAGGCAAACAAAAATGATGATAACAGTAATGTAATGGTCGTTGTTTTAAAGTATTTTATATTCGGTTTTCCCATAATAAGTTTGGAAAATATAACCTTCAAAATTATGATTCGCAATATTACAAAAAAAGAGTACTGTAAAATTTCAATCTTTTTATCGGAAAAATGTTCCGGTACACCAAAATAATCTGGAATTTTCCGGTATCCTAAAACGCCGTCGCTAAACCCATGAATTACCTTGCATAAGGAGTCACGGAAAAGTAAATTTACCCGCTTTATTGAATTTGGATAAACATCAATGTTAGAACAGTTACAGGAAAGTTTAGGTAAAATAGTAAAAACCCTTCGCAGCGAGGGAAAAATCACGGAAAACAATATCCGTGATACCCTTCGCAGCGTGCGGCGTTCGCTGCTCGAAGCCGATGTTAACTATAAAGTTGTAAAAGAATTTATCGATAATGTTCAGGCAAAAGCCATTGGCATTACGGTTACAAAAAGCCTGACGCCCGGCCGGCAGGTTGTTAAAATTTTCAACGATGAACTGACCCGGCTTCTGGGCGCCAAACAGTATCATCTCAAAACAGCATCAATGCCGCCGACGGTGATTTTATTGGCCGGTTTACAAGGGTGTGGAAAGACCACCTTTGCTGCAAAACTGGCGCTAATGCTGAAAAATCAAAACCGTAAACCGTTACTGGTTTCGGTCGATGTGTACCGGCCGGCCGCGATGCAGCAGCTGGAGATATTGGGAAAACAGATCGGCGTTCCGGTATTTTCGGATGAATCGAAAGTGGTTAAACGAGCCACTGAAGCGGTAGAATTTGCCCGAAAACAGCATCTTGATACCGTGATTGTCGATACAGCCGGAAGACTGCATATTGACAAAGAGATGATGAAAGAATTGGACGCGCTGAAGAAAAATCTGAAGCCCCAAAATATTCTGTTTGTAGCTGACGGTATGACCGGTCAGGATGCAGTAAATACGGCGGCATCGTTCAATGACCAGCTGGGTTTTGATGGCATTATCCTGACAAAAATGGATAGTGATACCCGTGGTGGTGCGGCGCTTTCTATCGTAAGCGTGACCGGAAAACCGATCATGTATATCGGTACCGGAGAGAAACCGGAAAACATTGAAGCTTTTCACCCGGACCGGATCGCCAATCGTATTTTAGGAATGGGTGATGTCGTATCACTTGTTGAAAAAGTTCAGGCAGCCATTGATGTCGAACAGGCGGAAAAACTGGAAAAGAAGCTGCTGAAACAACAGTTCACTCTTGAAGATTATCTGGATCAGTTAAAACAGATAAAGAAGATGGGACCGATTGGTGATATTCTTGATATGATCCCGGGCTTTTCAAAATTAAAATCAAAAAATATCAAAGTTGATGACAGGGAACTGACTCGCGCTGAGGTAATTATTCAGTCGATGACCCGTCAGGAGCGGCAAAAGCCGAATCTGATAAACGGAAGTCGCCGAAAACGGATTGCCCGTGGAAGCGGAACCCAGCCGAGCGATGTGAATCGCCTGTTGAATCAGTATTGGCAATTAGTAAAAATGAGTAAGCAGATGAGTAAAATGAAATTACCAGCGAATCTCTCTGCTTTTGGAATGTGATAATAACACAAAGGAGGAATCATTGGCAGTTAAAATCAGATTACTTCGTATGGGCAGAAAAAAGAGTCCCTTTTACCGTATCGTCGTAATGGACTCCCGCTCACGTCGTGATGGGCGTTATCTTGAAAAAATTGGTCATTACAATCCGGTAAGCAAACCCACTGAAGTAATTATTGACAAAGAAAAAGTGTTGAAGTGGCTCGAAAAGGGCGCCGAACCGACGAAAACCGTTTTTAATTTGCTACAGAAAGAAGGAATAGCGCTGGATTGGCATCTGACCAAGAGTAATGCCAGCGAACAGGTTCGCAATGTTGAGATGCAGAAATTTGAGTTGGCAAAAAAGCTTCGGGAAGATAAAAAAACTGCAACCAAAGCTGCGGTAAAGGAAGAAAAAGTCATTACTCCTGAACCGGAACTTATACCTGAGGTCAAAGCGGTGCTTATCGAAGAAGTAAAAATCGAAGAAAAACCTGTTGAAGAAGCAGCCCCTGTAGAAGCACCTAAAGAGGAAGCGAAGCCGGAAGAAATACCGGAACCTGATACACAGGAAGAACTAGTTTCCGAGGATAAAGAAGTCGCAGTAGAAGAAATCGTCGAAGAGACCAAAGAAGAAGAAAAAGCTGAAACGGCGCCTGAAACCGAAGAGAAACCGGAAGAAGAACAAAAAAACGCCGAGTAATCTTCTACTGAGCAGGGAATTTTAAATTTTAATTTTCTTGATAATTTTTTCTTAAATTGTAACGATTACCTTTTGGAGTAAATGACGTAATCAGAAACCAGTGATAAGGAGAAACAGTTATGAAAGACTTCATCGAGTACATTGTCACGAAATTGGTTGATCACCCTGAAGAGGTAAAAGTAACCCAAATCGACAGTGAAAAAACTGTCATTTTGGAACTACAGGTAAAAGAAGGCGATCTTGGTAAGGTAATTGGTAAAAAGGGTCGTACAGCAAAATCGTTACGAATTCTGTTGACAGCTGCGGCTGCCAAACAGGGTCAGAAGCGGGCGATCTTAGAAATTATTGAATAGTTGTGGATGGCGGACAGAGCAAAATATCCTTTAGGGTTCGTTCAGAAAAGTCGTGGATTAAAAGGTGAACTGCTCATTTCGCTGAATTCTGCAAACATCGAATTTGAAAAACGAATAAGGACTGTCTGGCTGGGAGATGATCCCGGCCACTTGCATCCTTGGAATGTGGAATCTTTACGTCTCCAGGGAAGCAATGCTTTTTTAAAATTGAAGGATGTTAATTCACGGGAAGAAGCAGATTACCTGAAAGGTGTCACTGTGTTTGTCTCGGTAGCTGATATCGTTGACGATACTCCGATTCGTTTCATTGGATATACTGTTTATACTGAATCTGAGAACCGGTATATTGGTGAAATCACGGACATCGATTTAAACGAAGTTCAGCAACGCTTAATTGTCAAAACTGAGCACGCAGAGATTATTATCCCCTTTGTCGATGAATTCATAAAACACATTGATGATAATAAAAAACAGGTACTTGTTAATCTGATTGATGGACTGGAAACGTAGATGACGATCTGGTTTGTGACTGTATTTCCGGAGATGATCAGCGCTTATCTGTCGGAGAGTATGTTCAAAAAAGCCGTCGATAATGATCTGGTCACTTTTCATGTCTGGGATTTACGGGATTTTACACAAGATAAACACCGACAAGTGGACGACAAACCCTTTGGCGGCGGCGCCGGGATGGTGATGAAACCGGAACCCTTTTTTCAAGCCCATGACCGGCTTGAAGAATTACAGGGTGACAAACCTTTCAAAGTTATCTGTCCGTCTCCACAGGGAAAACTTCTGACTCATCAGGGCGCCGTTGATCTGGCGAATGGTGATGATATTGTTTTTTTCTGCGGACACTACAAGGGCATTGATGAACGGGTGATGGAGAACCTGGTGGATGAAGAGATCAGTATCGGCGACTATGTCCTGACTGGTGGCGAACTTCCGGCGCTTGTCATTGCCGATACTATTATTCGTCATATCCCGGGAGTCCTGAATTCCTATGAATCGGCGGAGTCTGATTCATTTGCCGATGATCTGCTGGAAGGGCCGATTTATACTCAGCCCCGTGAATATCGTAATTTACAGGTTCCGGATATACTTTTATCGGGTAACCATGGGAAAATAGATGAATGGCGTTATCAGCAACGCCTTGCACGAACAAAAGAAAGACGTAAGGAATTGCTGAAAGCAAAAACTGGAAAAAATGATGTTGGAGGAAAAAATGGATAAACTTGCTGCGGCTGCCGCAGATCAAATCAAAACGGGTATTCCTGAATTTAAAGCAGGCGATACTGTTGCAATCGAATATAAAATTATTGAAGGAAGCCGGGAACGGACCCAACGTTTTCAGGGTGTTGTGATTGCCCGGAGCGGTGGCGGAATAAATGAGACATTTACGGTTCGAAAAATTTCGAATGGTATCGGCGTCGAGCGAATTTTTCCATTGCATTCCCCGAAAATCAGCAGTATCGAACGAATCTCCGTCGGAAAAGTCCGTCGGGCGAAATTGTATTATCTGCGGAGCCTGAAGGGTAAAGCCGCCAAGATCAAAGAGAAACGCTGACAAGAATATTTCTCGAATAACTGAAATTCGGTAGAAGCTTATCCAACGGGTAAGCTTCTTTTTCTAAATAACGTGAATTCGATATAAGAAATAGACCTGGTGAAAACTGTTGAAACAGTTAAATCTTTATTAGTTTTTCGTAAAACCCCCGAATTAATTCGGGGGCTATCTTAAAACATCCTGACTCTTTAACCGTTTAAACGGTTTTTTATCTTGTTGAAATCACAGTGACGGCTTACATCGAACTCACGTTAAAAAAAAGCCCCGATATATTCCGGGGCTTTTTTACACAAAGAAACGATTTAATTTGACTTTCCCAAAATCAATTATTAAACTTTAAGCGTTATTTCAAAAGGGGCAAAGAAGAAGCGGTATTCTCCCCGTTTATCGTTTCTTCAATTGAGAATCTACTCTCTTCAGGGTAGTCGCTTTTTCTCAGAACTGTGATTTGATTTTCTCGTGAATCCGATATAGAAACAAATTCTTATAGACAGGCACGACATGAATCGACAGTGCGCCCCGGATTTGAATGAAATCAGGGAAACCGACCGGAATACTGCGGTCGGGAAAAATATCGTAAATAATGAAGTCTTTCAGACAGACAGGGCTGATTGTTCTATGTCCGGCCTTTCCGGGCTGACTGCCCGGTAAATCGCTCTTTCTCATCGAGAAATGAAAAGCTTGCCGGAGAATCCGCCCCGTCTTTCCGGGTCAATCAATTGTTTAAAACGATGAATTAAGTACCCATCCGACCGAATCACTGACCTTCACAACGAAATTATTTCTTCCCAAAGGAAATATTTTATTCCCAAAAAGCAACAACGACTTCCCAAAGGAAATAATGGAATCCCCAGGAGAAAGAATTGATTCTCCTGTAAGAATAATTTGTTCCCATATAGAAGTATTTTATTCCCAAAAAGAAAATATCGATTGCGCAGACAAATAATTTTCTCCCAAAGAATAATAATCGGAT
Organism: bacterium; assembly: GCA_018824205.1. Classification (GTDB taxonomy): domain Bacteria; phylum Fidelibacterota; class UBA2242; order UBA2242; family UBA2242; genus B118-G9. The sequence continues at coordinate 3,418 of JAHJGX010000070.1, read as the reverse complement.
TTACAGACCAAATAATATTTTCCCAAAACGAAAAACGAGTTTTCCGGGAAAAATCAGGGGAACCAGGGAAAATAAAAGAGGTACAGCAAGTTGAAAAAATAATGTCCAATGATCAATTGCAAAATTCAGAAAAGAAATTAAACCTCCCCTTAGTCCCCTTCCGGCAGCTGCCGGAGGATGCAGGGGTGATTACCGATTTTAAAAATAGCAAGATATCACGAAATCAGGCAATTATTTTGAAAATCACTTTAAAACAAAACAGGAGGATATGAAAATGTCAAAAAAAATCGACCGGGTAATGGAAGAGTCCAGCGTGCTGTTGACGACAACAAAGAAATTTGCAGCGGAATTGGCAGGCGTGGGTATTACAGCGGAAAAGGTGACGAATTTCGAGACACAAATCGAAACGGTGAGACAAAAGGATACGACCTTTAACGACTCGAAGAACCAGAAATTATTGCGATCTAATGAACAAAAAGAGGTCATCGCCACCACTCTGAAATTAATTGAACGAATCAAGAACGCGGCGAAAATCGCTTTTATCGATGACAAGCCGACCTTGAAAGCCTACATGCTCGCCATTTCTTCCAAAACGCCTGTCTCCAGGATCATTTCCGATCTTTCGCACCTGAAAGAATCGGCAAGTTCACATAAGGAACTCCTGATTCAAAACGGGCTCAAACAAGCCGACTTTGATGAATTGGACACTATAGTGGCGGGAATGATCGATGCTGAAAACAAACAGGAAGACGCGAAGCACACTCAGAAAGCGCACCTCGTGGAACTGAACATGCTCGCCAAAGAGATTGAAAAAACCATGTTCATCATCCGCAAGGCCGCCGCCATCGCTTTCCAGGGCAACCCGGCTGTTCTCGACCAGTTCAAACCGGTAACGTACAAGAAGAGTTCAACGACAACGGATACGACAACTGATACAAGCACGACCGAATCCGAAACGAATCCGTAAGTTTCACATTGAACCGAACCTCCCGGAGGGAAGAAACCTCCGGGAGGTTAAACCGGAATCCAACTATGTCACCATCCCGCAAAAAAGAATTCTATCAGGGCGGCTATTACCACATCTACAATCGCGGCGCGAACCGGGATTTGATCTTTTTCAATCCGGAGAATTACGTATACTGCCTGCGGCTTATGCGGAAATATAAAAACAAATACAGCCTTTCCCTGATTGCCTATTGCCTGACGCCCAATCATTATCATTTCATTATCAGGCAGAATTCGGAGAATGGCATATCGGAATTCATGCGGGATGTTTTTAATACTTATGCCCAGGCAGTAAATCTGCAACAGAACCGGAAAGGAACATTGTTCCAGGGACGATTCAAGCATATCCACATTGAAAAGGATGAGCATATTCTGCAGCTCTGCCGCTATATTCACCTGAATCCGGTTAAAGCGGGATTGGTTGATTTGCCGGAAGAATGGCGGTTTTCCGATTATCCGGATTGGATCGGAGAACGTGATGATACTCTTACGGATAAATCTTTTATGCCGGAGAATTTCGGCAGTAGTCGCAATTACCGGGAATTCGTCATGGAATATCTGGAGGAGAAGAGAGCGGAAAAGATGATCGAGAAATTAATCTTTGATGAATAGGCAGCTGAAACCTACAGGCGAAAAACCTCCCGGAGGAAAGAAACCTCCGGGAGGCTGACTCCGGGAGGCTGAGATCACCGGGAGGCTTGAAACCATTTTAATATCCGGAGGGTCTGTTTCAATGTCGGGAGGGTCTTTTCCAATATCCGAAGACCAGATAGGACGGATTGATGGATACTGGCGACTATCGGCAGCTTGTTTGTATGGGGAGGAATAGAATCAAACGATGATAACATTCCAGTTGATAATTTGAATTAGGTGGTTTAATTTGAAATCAACAATGATCAGTCGAAAAACAGTCAGGATTTTTAGTAGTTGCTCAAGAATAAGTTAAGTTTATTTAGGAAAACATATATTTGACAATAGATAAAGCAGAAATTAGCCAACTAAGAGAATGCCTTTCATTATCACTAAAAGATTTATTTGAATATGAGAATGATTTTGTAAATAAATCAATAAAAGAAGAAAGTATTAATCATAGACTTGCGGTCTATATTGATTGCCATAAAATGAGATTTTCAATGATTAAAAATTATGAAGTAGATGTTGAGTACGATAAAATGGCTGATAATACTGAAGATGAAATTTCGGATTTAAAGAAAAAATTTATAGATCAGAATGGGAATGAAATTACAATACGACCTGATATAATCATTCACAAAAGATTTACCAATCAATTTAACCGACTATATATTGAGTGCAAAAAGTGCTATTTAAGTAAAAACGACAGGTTTAAAATCAAAAATGTATTGCAATCCAATCTTAATTATTCTTTGTCATTGGGGATAGAATATCATCCAAATAAGAATTATTATAGAGTCTATGAAAAGATTGATAATAATTGGGAGTATACAAAACATAAAAAACCTGACAAATAAGGAATGATACGACCATACTGACAAAAATGTACGACCAGGGTTCAATAAGCCAGGATTTTCCAACAATAGCGAATAGTCAGTCGCTTGCGGGCTTAGTACGCTCGATTATCGAAGTATATTATAAACAAGGAAGTCCTATTGAAAACCTTAAAATGTGGTACACAATATGAAAAATAATTATTATGGATTGGTTTATTAATAAATCAACTTTTCCAGAAAGATGGAGATTCAAATGACGGTAAAAAAAATTGATAGTGATATACGTAATAAAGTAGAAATGAATTTAAAAAATAACGACGTTAAAAATATCGACGTTATCAAAAATACGTTAATCAATTCCGTTTCCGGTTCATTGTCAAGGTTTATGTTAGATGAGAATGTCATGTTGCTGGGATCGGTTGATGGCGGTCTTACCGCTCAAGTGATTGAGGCCTTTGCTCGTCACACAGAGGAGTTGGATAGACGGGATGCAATGTACTCTAATATCCTTAATATTGGAGAGCCTACTGCTTTAAATGACGCTAAATGTCAAGAAAAATTGGATATTGATTATCAAGAACGATGGCTAGTAAAAATAAATGCTTACAAAGAAGAGATAAGCAAGATACGAAGTTTACTTCAAGAACCCTTTTGGATTGAAAGCAATGAAAAACCAATAATATGTCCATTTGATGGGTACTCTTCTTATTGGGACTTACTAAGATCTGGTAATAGTAATAAATATCTTTACAAAGATTGTCTTTACTACGCAGATGGATTATATACAGATGAAGAAAAAAAATTACTTATCATGGAAAATTTTGATCAGGAACGTAGAAAATTTGAAAGATTGAAAAACAAGCATGAATACTCAGACGATACAAAATATCAGCGACCAAACATACCGGAGTCAGTAAGAATAATTGTCTGGAAAAGGGATAGTG
>JAHJGX010000069.1 GCA_018824205.1 bacterium | reverse complement strand
CGGCATTGGTTTTAACCTTCCTGGCAACTCTTACGTTTATGGAAGCATTCAGATTCATTATTCACCTCTTAAATTAACTAATTAGAATATAAGGTGGCGTAATGCAAATTGCAATACAATAAAGGCAATAAACCAAATAATAATCAACCGACAAACTTATCAAGTGCGGACATCAAGATGCTGTTAAGTTTTTCAGTCAAATAAGAATCACCGACAACGCCGTTGTGAATCTTAGTCCTGTTCTGCTCCAGGTACTCCATGAAGTCCGTGACGTTATCCTTTGCCACAAGTTCGGCCAGTTTCAGGATCGCTTCGGTTGCGCTCATTTTGTTAGTTGTCATTTTTTACCTCTCTTTTGTTAGTGGTTAAATTTTATATAGAAATCCGTATCCAGTTGCGTATCCGGTTTCAGATGACAAAATATACATAAATATACATGTTTTGAAGTTTATTTAGATAGGGGGGAAGGTGATCTATAAAAACATAAATACCCGCCGTTATCGACGGGTAAGGGGTTGTGCCGAAGGCCGGACTTGAACCGGCATGTAGAAAACCTACGAGGGATTTTAAGTCCCTTGCGTCTACCAATTCCGCCACTTCGGCACTTAAAAAAGAGAGGCGACGACCGGATTCGAACCGGTGAATAACGATTTTGCAGACCGCTCCCTTAGCCACTTGGGTACGTCGCCGTCTCAGTCTAAAAATAGCGTTGGAAAATAAGTGTTTTGATGATAAAAACCAACAGATTTCAATTTGATTCTACTAAAATAAGAAGGGGTGGGAAACCACCCCTTTGAGTAAAGAAGCGTATCTCTATTTATTTATCATCAACGACTTCAAAATCAGCATCTTCGACATTATCTTCTTTGCCGGTATCCTGACGTGACTGGGCTTCCGGGCCGGGTTGCGGTCCCGCATTCGGCGGAGGTGTTTCGGTTTTGACCCGTTCATACATCTTTGTTGATATCTCCGTCCAGACTTTATTCAGATTTTCGATACCTTCTTTCATGGCACCAATGTCATTGCCGCCCTGGATTTTTTTCAACTGTTCAAGAGCGTCGTCAATTTTTCCTTTTTCTTCAGGTTGAAGTTTGTCACCATATTCCGTCATGTTCTTTTCAGTCTGATAGATTAGGGTGTCGACCTGATTACGTGTATCGACTTCTTCTTTACGGCGCTTGTCATCTTCTTCATGCATTTTAGCGTCGTTAACCATACGCTCTTTTTCTGAATCGGACAGTCCACTGGAAGTCTGAATACGAACACTCTGCTCTTTACTGGTAGCCTTGTCTTTTGCCGAGACGTTCAGAATACCGTTTGCATCAATATCGAAAGTTACTTCGATCTGCGGGATACCACGGCGTGCTGGCGGAATCCCATCCAGGTGGAATTTACCAATGCTTTTATTGTCGGCAGCCATTGCTCGCTCACCCTGAAGTACATGGATTTCCACGGTTGTCTGACTGTCAGCCGCGGTTGAGAAAATTTCACTTTTCTTGGTCGGAATAGTGGTATTCCGTTCTATCAATTTAGTGGCAACACCGCCAAGAGTCTCAATACCGAGAGACAGTGGAGTTACATCAAGCAGCAGGATATCATGAACTTCACCACCAAGGACGCCGCCCTGGATGGCTGCACCAATAGCTACAACTTCATCGGGATTAACACTTTTGTTGGGTTCTTTGCCAAAAATTTCCTTGACCAGTGTCTGTACCTTTGGAATTCGGGTAGAACCACCAACCAGAATCACCTCATCAATATCGCTTGCAGCTAGTCCGGCGTCTTTAATTGCTTGCATACAAGGTTTGCGGGTTCTTTCGATTAAATCTTCGACCAGTGACTCAAATTTTGCGCGGGTCAATTTCTCTAATAAATGAATCGGACCGGCGGCTCCAGCGGTAATATAAGGGAGGTTAATTTCGGTTTCTGTGTTGGAAGAGAGCTCGGTTTTCGCTTTTTCGGCGGATTCCTTGAGGCGTTGCATGGCCATGGGATCTTTTTTAAGGTCAACACCCTCTTTTTTCTTAAAATCATCAACCAGCCAATCAATAACTCTCTGGTCTAAATCATCACCACCAAGATGGCCATCGCCACTAGTGGATTTGACTTCAAAGACACCATCGCCTATTTCAAGAATCGAGACATCAAATGTACCGCCACCCAAATCATAAACAGCGATCTTTTCGTCCTTTTTCTTGTCCAGACCATAGGCTAAGGCCGCTGCAGTGGGCTCATTGATAATTCGCATTACTTCCAGTCCGGCAATTTTTCCGGCATCTTTTGTTGCCTGACGTTGTGCATCATTAAAATAAGCCGGTACAGTAATAACGGCTTCGGTAATTTTTTCACCGAGTTTTTCCTCGGCGGTCTGTTTCATTTTCTGAAGCACCATAGCGCCGATTTCCGGAGGCGAGTAATCGCGATCAGCGATCCGTACCCGAACATCACCGTTGGGGCCTTCAATCACTTTAAAAGGCACTTCTTTAATTTCACTGCTAACTTCTTTAAACATTCTTCCCATAAAGCGTTTGATTGAGTAAACCGCACGGTCATGATTGGTGACGATCTGCCGTTTGGCTGTATCACCGACAACCCGTTCGCCGTCTTTTTTAAAAACCACTACTGATGGAGTTACTGACCGTCCTTCGGAATTTTCCAGAACACGGGGTTTTCCGGCATCCATAACGGCTACACAAGAGTTGGTTGTACCCAAATCAATACCGATGATTTTTCCCATTTTTTATCTCCTTTAAATCGTTTATCACAGTACAATTATTATCAATACTTTCAAAAACAATAAGAAAGTGACAAATCTTATGCCAAGAATTCACTAAGACATAACGACCGATTGTTATGAGATATAAAAAGACTATGCAGACAAATCGGAAAAAATGTCGGAATCTGCTGATTAACTGTTTAATTCAACAGATTGTTTTTTCTTTTGGGTCTGTGGATGAGAAAAACTTAATTGATTTTTTCGAACCCGAATCGTGATTTCTTTTCCTTTTGATAATGTACCGTCCAGAAATTTTTCGGCAATCGGATCTTCGATAAGAGCCTGGATCGAACGGCGCAAAGGCCGGGCGCCGTATTCGGGTTTGAATCCTTTTTCTAGAAGAAATTCTTTAACACCTCTGCTTATTCGTAATCCGGTTTTGGTATTTGATAGATTTTGTTGAACCTCTTTGAGCAGAAGACCAATAATATCCAGAATGTTTTCCTTCGTAAGCGAATGAAAAACTACGGGATCGTCAATCCTGTTCATGAATTCCGGATTAAAAAGTTTGCGGGCTTCTTCAATCATCTTTTTCTTCATGACCTTGTAATCGCTCTTTTCGGTATCTTTGGAAAATCCAAAAGCATTGTGTTGAATATTGCGACTGCCGGCATTGGAAGTCATGATGATGATTGTATTCTTGAAATTGATTTTTCGACCTAAACTGTCTGTTAAGATACCATCATCAAATATTTGCAGCAGAATGTTAAAAACATCAGCATGCGCTTTTTCAATTTCATCAAATAGAACAACAGAATAGGGATGCCGCCGAACCCGTTCCGTCAACTCACCACCCTCTTCGTATCCCACATAACCGGGAGGCGCGCCAATCAACCGTGACACGGAAAATTTTTCCATGTACTCGGACATATCGATTTTGATGAGGGCATCATTACCTTCAAATAGAAAGCGAGCGATAACTTTGGCCATTTCGGTCTTCCCGACGCCCGTAGGACCCATAAATAGAAAACTACCAATCGGCCGCTTGGGATCTTTCATACCGGCTCTTGACCGGCGGATCGCGCTGGAAATAAGGCGTATAACCTCGTCCTGACCGACAATGTGCTTTTTTAGTTCGGTTTCCATATTCAGCAGTTTTTTATTTTCCGATTTGGCCACCCGATTGACCGGAATACCGGTCATCATCGCAACCACATCGGCCATATCGTCCTCAGTTACTGCGATAACCTCACTGGCGGTTTTCTCTTCCCAATTTTCATAACTGACTTTGATCTTCTGGCGGATTTTACGCTCTATATCACGCAATTCGGCGGCTTTTTCGAACATTTGCTCACGAACCGCATTCTCTTTCCGGAGTTTGGTTTGTTCGGCTTTTTCTTCAAGTTCGACAATCGATTTAGGGATGTTGATGTTTCGCAGGTGAACTCGTGAACCAGCCTCATCGACGACGTCGATGGCTTTATCGGGCAGGAATTTATCGGTAATATAACGATCACTGAGTTCTACAGCGGCAATCAGGGCCTGATTGGTGTACTTAACACGATGATGATCCTCATATCGTTCCTGAAGGCCTCTCAGAATTTCGATAGTTTCATCCTTCATGGGTGGATTGACAATTATTTTTTGAAAGCGACGTTCCAGAGCCCCGTCTTTTTCAATTACTTTACGGTATTCATCCAAAGTGGTTGCCCCAATGCACCTAAGATCTCCCCGTGCCAGCGCCGGTTTAAACATATTGGATGCATCCAGAGAACCGGATGCGCTACCGGCTCCAACGATTGTATGAAGCTCATCGATAAAAAGAATGATATCGTCGGCCTGTTCAAGTTCCTGCATGATAGTTTTCATACGTTCCTCGAACTGTCCACGGTATTTTGTGCCGGCGACGATGGCGGCCAGATCCAGATCGATGATCCGCTTGTTATAGAGCGATCGGGGAACTTTTTTCTCGATGATTCGAATTGCCAGACCTTCTGCAATTGCAGTTTTACCGACACCGGGTTCTCCGATGAGTACAGGATTGTTTTTCTTGCGACGGGATAAAATCTGTGCAACCCGCTCTATCTCATTTTCCCGTCCGATAACCGGATCGAGTTGATTGTTTTTGGCTTTTTCGGTAATATCTCTGGAAAAATGATCCAGAGCCGGCGTTTTACTGATTTTGGCCTTTTTTGACAAATTCTGCTGCATGTGTTCGTTAAAATCGGGTTCGTCGATATCATTTTTGAAACTGTGATATTCAATGCCGAACGCATTAAGCACCTTGTACGCAATTCCGTCCTGTTGTTTCAGGATGGCCAGGAAGATATGGATTTCATCCACTTCACCGGCGCCCATGTGCTGGGCTTCGTGAAAAGTATTTCGCAGTATCTGCTCGGCGCGTTTTGTCAATGGTAAACGACCAAGTTGAATGATCTCATCGCCTCCCGGGACCGCATCTTCAATATTTTTTATCAACTCATTGACGTCGATTTCAAAATTTGTAAGGATGTCCGTTAGCCGGCCGCCCCTTCGATTGAGAATTGCCAACAGAAGATGTTCGGAATCCACGTAATTATGGCCCAGTCGGGCTGCCTGGCTTCGCGCTTCTTTAATCGTGTGTTGAATCAGTTTTGAAAATTGTTCTTTCATTGTTCTTATGCTTATCTTTCACAATATATAACCTGGAACGACCCAAGTCAATTAATCTTTTATTGAAAACGGGCGCCACCATTATCCAGAAGCAACACCCTGTGAGACTTAGATGCAATCGATGAGTTGTGGGTGGCAATGATAAAGGTCCGCTGGTCCTGTTCATTCAGTTTGAGGATCAGTTCAATTAATAAATCGCTGTTGTGCGAGTCCAGGTTGCCGGATGGTTCGTCGGCAAGAACTACCAATGGTTTATTAATCAGTGCCCGTGCAACCGCAACCCGCTGGCGTTCACCGCCGGAAAGAGCCGAGGGACGGTGATGAATGCGGTGGCCCAGACCGACCATATCTAGAATCTCTTTAGCGTTTTCCTTTGCAGTATTCGGATCATAATGGTAAATAATGGAAGGAATCATGACATTTTCAAGGGCAGTAAACTCCGGAAGCAGGTGGTGAAACTGGAAAACAAATCCGACTGTTTGATTTCTGAACCGGGCGATTTCACGATCCGGTAAACTAAACGGATTAATCCCCTGATAACTGATCTCACCACTATTCGGAAAATCGAGGGTTCCGACGAGATTCAACAGGGTGGACTTACCAATTCCCGATGGCCCCATGATTGCGATGACTTCTCCGGCATTGACTGAAAATGAAATGTCCTGGAATACGGGAACTTCAACTCCATCGGTCTTGTAGGATTTTGACAGGCCGTTGACGATCAGGATCGGTTCACGATCATTTTTCATATTGAATTGCCTCCAAAGGTGCGAGTTTTCCAACCCGCTGGGCCGGATATAAAGTTCCAAAAAATATCAGGATAAATCCGGCGGTCAGAATTGCTGCGACATCGATTACATGAAGCTCAACCGGAAGGTAGGGAATAAAATAGACCGAGGGTAGCGGGATGAATTTGTAATATTGCTGAAGCAGACAAATGATCAATGCCAGAGATAATCCGAACAGCAGTCCGATCGAGCCGGTGATGAATCCCAGCCGGAGAAAAATCCCTTTGATATGGCTGTTATTCATGCCCAATGTCTGGAGCATTCCAATTTCACGGATTTTTTCCATGACCAGCATAACCAGCGAACTGGACAGATTAAATATCGCAATCAGGATAATGAAACTCAGTGCCAGAAAACTCCCGTATTTTTCGAGTTTCATCGCGCCGAACAGATCTCGGTGCAAATCTTCCCAGCTTGAAATTACAGTACCTCGTTTGAGATTATTCGAAAGCCGTTCTTTTATCTGAAGTATGTTTTTATAATTTTCAAAACGAATATCAATCCCGGAATATTGCTGCGGCATTTTATAGATTTTCTGGGCTTCGCCAATTTCTACAAATGCCAGGTTTTCATCATAATCGAACAAGTCCAGGCGAAATACTCCGCTTAGCACGAAACGCCCGACAAAAGGGATGCTGTAGGAACTTTTTATGTCCAGCGGATTGATGACATTGATTGTATCCCCCAGGAACAAACCAAGTTTATCAGCCAGTCGATATCCGACCACAATACCGGGCAAATCTGCGGTGGGGGCTGTAAAATTGTTATTGCCGCGAATAATGGCGGATTTTTGCATTATCTTTGTCTGGAAAACCGTCGAGTCGATTCCCTTCAGGCGAACAATGGCATCGGAACCAAAGTTGGACAGTACCGATTTCTTCAGTGTATAAGGATAAATGATGTCAATATCCTCTTCTTTCAGCAAGTTGTTTAATTCGGGGAGTAGTTTGCTGTCAATATCGGGGCCGGATATCCGCAGATGAGATTCCAGATCAATTACCCGGGCTGTGATTTCCGATTCAAATCCGTTCAGAATGCTTAATGTAATGAGCAGAGCAAATGCACCGAGCGCGATCCCGAAAATTGAAACATAGGAGGTGAAGGATATCAAACCGGTCTGTTTTTTTGAGCGGAAATAGCGATAGGAAATCCAGTTTAAAAGGCGATTATTCATACCGGATTGCCTCCGTTGGTGATAATCCCATGGCTTTCCGGGATGGGTAGATCGTTGCCAGAATTGAAAACAGAATCGCGAAAAAACCAACAACCAGGTAATAGATAAATTTTGGTTCAATCGGCAGTTGATTCATGAAATAAACGTCATCCGGCAGTGCTATTATGCTGAATCGGTTTTGTAACCAGGTAATTAAAATTGCGATTAGATACCCCAAAACCGTTCCGGCAAACCCGATGATTGTTCCTTCGATTAAAAAAATTCTGCCGGTTTGTTTTCGGCTGATACCCATGCTTTTCAATACGCCGATATCTTTGGTTTTCTCGATGACGATCATCATGAGTGAACTGACAATGTTAAAAATTGCGACAGCAGCAATTAAACCGAAAACAATGATGATCGGGAATCGCTGAACACGCAGCCATTCGAAAAGGTTCGCGTGCAAATCCTGCCAGCTCATGGCATGATAAGGATAACCGAGTTCCGAATTAATTTGTTCAGTCACTTTTCCGGCGTTGAGAGGATTATCCAGAATCATCTGAAACCCGGAGAATTCGGTGCCAAGATTCATAATATTCTGAGCCGCAGATAAACTGGTGTAAACAAAAATATCATCGTAATCGGAAATCCCCGATTCGTAAATCCCGGTAATGGTAAACGTCCCGACTCTGGGACGGCTGGAGGATTTTGATGTTGAATGCAGTACGAACAGGTAGACCTGATCACCCAATTCCGCCCCCAGATTCTCGGCTAATTTCCTGCCAATGATAATTCCCTCTTTTTCATCTTCGGTCCGGAATGAAACAGAGCCTTCTTTCAGGAACCGCTGGATATCAAGGGTTTTTTTTATGTCTTCTTCCGTGAGACCTTCCAGAATGACCCCATCGGTTTCCGCTTTATTACGAATCATCACTGTACTATGAACGTAGGGTACGATGTCCTGAATCTCAGGATTTCCGGACAACAGATTCGCTATTTCATCCGATGATTTGAACGTTTGTCCATTGAATAATCTTAAGCGGATATGGGCGTCAAAACCGATCAGTTTCTCTTTGATAACATTCTCAAAACCGTTCAGAATGGAAATTGTAATGATTAATGCCGCAACTCCGACAGCCAGTCCGATTGTGGAGATGATACTGATAAAGGAAATATAACCGATTTTATGGCGGTTGAACAGATGACGTTTGGCAATGAAAACCGGAAATGACATAACTGTGTGCTTTTCTATGACCGGAGTTGTGGAAACAGAATGACGTCTTTGATGTAGCGCTGATTGGTAAACAGCATCACCAGGCGATCGATTCCGATCCCGACACCGCCGGTTGGGGGCATGCCATACTCCATAGCCGTTACAAAATCCTCGTCCATTGTCTGGGCTTCTTCATCCCCGGCTTCACGCAGGCGGCTCTGGCCTTCCAGGCGTTCCCGCTGATCAAAGGGGTCATTTAATTCGCTGAAAGCATTGGCAAATTCCTGTCCGGCAATGTATAATTCAAAACGCTCAACAATATCTTCTTTACCGTCGCGACTGGTTTTTGCCAGGGGTGAAATGGCTTTTGGGTAATCGGTCACAAAGGTTGGCTGAATCAGTTTGTGTTCGACAAAATGATCAAAGAGCAGCTCGATCAGTTTTCCGTAACCCACGGATTTATCAACTTCAAATCCCTTTTCAATACAGAGTTCCCGCAGGTTTTCTTCCGGCATACCATAGATGTCGATACCAACATGCTCTTTTAAAAGATCGAACATGCTGCGCCTTTGAAAAGAATTGGTAAAATCAATTGTATATTCGCCAAACTCGACAGAAGATTTCCCGATTTTCTCTGCGATGGTTTTGAAAATCGCTTCAACTTCATCCATTAAGAAATTATAATCAACAAACTGCTGGTAGTATTCCAGCGCTGTGAATTCAGGATTATGATTGCGGTCGATACCCTCATTACGAAAGTTCTTGGCGATTTCATAGACCTTTTCAAAACCACCAATGATCAGGCGTTTCAGATATAGTTCATCGGCGATTCGGAGGAAAAATTCCTGGTTCAGTGCATTATAGAATGTCTTGAACGGACGTGCGGAAGCGCCACCGTAAATCGGCTGCAGGGTAGGGGTTTCCACTTCAATAAAACCGCGCTCATTCAGAAAATCACGGCACCACTGAATGATCTTGCTCCGCATGATGAACGTGTCTTTGACCTCAGGATTCACGATCAGGTCAAGGTACCGCTGACGATAGCGCTGTTCCTTGTTGCTGAATGCGTCGAAGACCTCGCCGTCTTTTTCCTTTACTATCGGAATTGGACGAACGTTCTTTGACAGCAGATGCAGTTCCTCTGCAAAGACCGTGATTTCGCCGGTGCGGGTTTTAAATACCTTGCCGACAATACCGATGATATCACCGATGTCCAACAAGCCAAACAGTTCATACTGCTTTTTTCCAACTTTATTTTCCTGGATATAGAGTTGCAACTTTGAATTCATATCCTGAATGTGACTGAAACTGGCGCGACCCATTTTACGGATGGCCATGATCCGGCCGGCAACACGGACAGTGACTGTTTCCTGCAGTTCATCAAAATTATTAATTATTTCTTCATAGGAATGGGTTCTGGAAAATTCGTAGGCAAAGGGTTCAATTCCTAAATCACGGATTTTCTGAACTTTTTCCTTGCGGACGGCCAGAATTTCGGCCAGTGATTTTCCAATATGTTGTTCTTCGTTACTCAACGGTTTTTATCTCCTATTTTATATTCCAGAGCAGATATTGACGTAAAAATTCATCAATATCTCCATCCATTACCGCCTGAATATTAGTATTTTCGTGTTTGGTACGGTGATCCTTGACCATTGTATAAGGTTGAAACACATATGACCGGATTTGATTGCCCCAGGAAATATCCTTTTTATTTTTCTCGATCTCCGATTTCTCTTTATCCTGTTCTTCTTTTTTCAATTGATATAATCGGGCCCGTAAAATCTTCATCGCAGATGCTTTGTTTTTGAATTGTGAGCGCTCGTTCTGGCATTGGACGACAATCCCGCTCGGAATATGGGTAATGCGAATTGCTGAATCGGTTTTGTTGACATGCTGACCGCCGGCGCCGCTGGCCCGGTAGGTATCAATCCGAAGATCGTCAGTGTTGATGTCTACTTCGATATCTTCTTCGACTTCAGGATAAACAAAGACCGAAGCGAAGGAGGTATGTCGCCGGTGATTGGCGTCAAAGGGTGAAATTCGGACAAGTCGGTGAATACCGACTTCTGATTTGAGATACCCGTAAGCGAAGATACCTTTTACCTCAATTGAGACATCTTTAATTCCCGCTTCGTCGCCATTGATCAGGTCAATGATTTTTGACTCCATTCCTGACCGCTCCATCCAGCGCAGGTACATCCGCATAAGCATTTCCGCCCAATCCTGGGATTCAGTACCGCCGGCGCCGGGATGAATTGTCATAATGGCGTTTTTGGGATCGTCTTCAGAACCGAGCATGGCCTGCAATTCGATTTTATCCAATTTTTTATTTAAATCCTGAACCATCGTCGCAAGTTCCGGCAGCATGGATTCATCATTCTCAATGCCCAGCAGCTCGACGAGTTCACTGGCATCGGAATAGGATTTCATGACGCCTTGAAACTGGCTTAATACCGTTTCGATAATACTGATTTGCTGAAGAATAGCCTGAGCATCTTCCCGGTTATCCCAGAAGTTGCTGGAAGCAGTTTTATTCTGCAATTCTGTTAATTGACGTTGTTTGTTATCAACGTCAAAGATACCTCCGGAGTTCGTTCAGGCGGGGATTCAGTATATCAAGTTCTGATTGGAGATCGTTTAGCATAGTTTGGCTGAATTCTTATTTTTTTATGATTTGGTTTGACGGCCTCAAGGGTGAAAAATCCTTGTAACTGGACAGGACAATATAGGTTCGGGTCTGCAAAACGCCCGGCCATGACTGAATTTCCGAAAGCAGTTTTTCAAGCGTAGATGTATTATCGGTTTGGATTTTAAGCAGGTGAGAACCCTCGCCGGTGATTGAGTGGCATTCAATTACGTCATTTTCCTCACGGGTATGCCTGATAAATTCTTCATAATTTTTTGAGGGTGATGTTACCACAAACACAAATGCCGTGACATCTTTACCGATAGCGGAATGGTTGACTTTGGCATGGTAACCGTCGATAATTCCTTTTTTCTCCAGTTTGCGCATGCGTTCACTGACTGCCGGGATAGTGAGTCCGACTTTTTCCGCAATGCGGTTCCGCTGTATTCTGCCGTCTTTCTGCAGGATATCCAGGATTTGTACATCAATCAAATCAATCATGTTTTATTGCTCCTTTTATGATCTTATACTATAATTTATTATCGATTAAAATAAAATTCGGCAAGTGCATAGGCTGACACAAGGCTCATCAACTGCTGTGTCCAGGACATGGAAACCCTGACATACTGAGATGGTTTCATCGGGACAATGATCGTATCATTAGG
Source organism: bacterium (assembly GCA_018824205.1). Lineage (GTDB taxonomy): Bacteria > Fidelibacterota > UBA2242 > UBA2242 > UBA2242 > B118-G9. The sequence goes on along the minus strand of JAHJGX010000069.1, from coordinate 884 downwards.
CTTCATCTCGGGAATGAGAGTGTCATCTCCGGTTTCTAAAAATTCTTTTATGTTAACTTTTGACACGTAACCTTGCTGGTCAGGCTTTGATCCGTGGATGATTTTAATTTTTGATAATTGAGCGGTCTCTTTGGGTCCTCCGGCGGATGAGATTAACTCAATCAGATCGGTACCGATCGGAATGTCATAGAGTCCTGGTTTTTGCACTTCGCCCCAGACTTTCACCGTCATTAACAGAGCGTCACTGCTAGTGGACAATATATAGCGTGACGCCGACGGGCGATCGGAAAAACGCCCGGTCGTCGGGGTTTGAGTCCGCACAGACTCCTGGGCAAAGCCCATTCCCATGCCCAAAAGTACGAGTAATAATATATAAAAACGCTTCATTGCTTCTCCTTATTATTCAATGATAAAAAAAGCCCAGTCTGAAACCGAACCACTGATATCAATATTGGTATAGGGATCAACCTGAACGATCGCTTTGATACACCAGCGGTACCACTGTCCGGATGCCAGAGTGCCAGGTTCGGCCGAACCATCAAAGTTAAATATTTTCGACTGGGAAAAATCGCCATAATTTGGAGTTGTGAAGCGAGAAATCCAAATAACATTGTGGGTTTCGAAGTTTTCTAGCCAGATGACACATTCAGGTTGCAGGTTTGAGAAGTCATTCCATTCAAACAAAGTTGGTTGGGAGTTCAGCGTTCCAGTTGGCTTCCGTGGTTCTACTTTGTCTATAAGAAAATACTGTATCGTATCGGAGGGATTGCTTTTATTGCCGGCCTGATCATATGCTTTCAGGTAATAGTAATAGTTAACATTAAATTTTACCGAATCATCCACAAAAAATGTATCCGCGCCGCTCAACGAAAAGGCATTGATAT
>JAHJGX010000068.1 GCA_018824205.1 bacterium | reverse complement strand
GCGCTGGCTTCCGAAGCGCATGACCTTCAAGGATATGCTGTCCCGTGGCGGCGGCACCGAGTATATCATTGATTCCATCGATTTTAATGTCGATATTCCGGATTATCGATTCACCAAGGCTGCGTTAAGGAAATAACCCGTAGTCAACGTTTGCGTGTATGAGTAATGGCGGACTTCGTGGCACATTCCTATCAAGATACACTGAACTTGATGTGAGTTAGAACGCACGAATACCCTACAAACCCCGCCATTACTTATACACGATGTTGGCAACAGTTATTCTGTTAGTTTCTTTATTTTTGATTCTACTAATTCCAAATGTTTCATATTAGGAAATAAGTTTGCTACTTTTTCTGGTGTATTTAATGCAGGATGAACCTCTGCACCTTTATCAATTTGCTCAGCCAATAATTTAATCGAATGCTTTAATCTTTCAATTTGTTCATGATTATCATCTGTCTTGAAATTTTCAGAATAAAGCTGATTTGCTTCCGCTTCAATCATTAAATCAATTGCTTTTTTCTGAGCATCCTTTATCTCCTTTAAACTTTCGTTTTTAATTTTCAAACTCTTCACATGTTCTTCAATTATCCTGCCTTCTTGTATTTTTTTATATACAACTGCTCCAGACCATGCTAACCCACCAACTAGACTCAAAGCAGTAGCTGAACCTAAATAAATATCCAGCCAAATTGAACCATTTTCAACGCTATCAATTTTAATCTGCCCCTTTATTTCGTCATTTATAATCGTTTGGGATAAGATTGTATGAAAAGTATTTGAAGTTTTAGCTAAATCTTCAAAATCATTAACATTTGGTAATTTTATACTTATACTATTTTCTCGCGTTGCGCCAGTAATTTGTGATAACGATTCATTTAAAGCATTTACTATTTTTAGTAGTGAATCCATTGGAAGCTTTATACTACGTCCTTCAGTAACATTTAATGTCAATTCATCTTTTGCGGTAGAGAATATTCCACTTGTTTTAATTTGATTAATTTCATTTTTAAGGAGACTAGTTGTCTCAAGGGAATTAATCCCATTTCTAAAGTTTATAAGATTCAAAAATACTGATACAGTAGGTTGACCTTGCGGATTTTTTCCTTCTTCATATTTAAAGGTCAAATTTTCTCTAATCGTCTGAAGATTTGCTTTTAATTCTTTGATTTTCATCTATTTTAGTTTTTGGTTATAATTGTTGCCAACGTATGTGTATACTCATTGTTGTTATATTTCTTTTACCATTTACAAATCTCTTATTTAACAAAATCATCTGCTGGATTTTTAATGTTACCAATTGCCTTTTTTAACACATGAGTATAAATCTCCGTTGTTTTTGAACTGTTATGTCCCAACAACTCTTGAATATACCTTAAATCAGTGCCTTGTTCAAGTAAATGTGTGGCAAAGCTGTGTCTTAGCGTATGTGGCGTAACGTTTTTGCGTATCCCCGCTTTTTGAGTCGCATTTTTCAGGATTTTTGCCATTTCGCTTAAATGTATCCATCAGTGGGGCTCATGTCAAGCCTTAATTGCATCTGAAAACCCGGCGAAAGTTTCTCCCTTGTGCAGGGTTCGATCAAAAACAGGCCGGTTCTCTCCCCGACCCGGCTATCCCTGAAAGAGGAACGCTTTGCCAAGAATGGCAAGCTGCATAAAATTTGTTAATCGTGTAAAAATCATTGGATTTCTGGATAACCTTTGTAAATTCTCCCCGCCGAGAGGAAGGAAGTATGACAAAAAATTTACTAATTGTAGAATCTCCATCAAAAGCCCGGACAATCAAGAAATATCTGGGAAAAGATTTTCAGGTGCTTGCTTCGGTAGGTCACATCAAGGATTTGCCGGAAAAGGAACTCGGGATCGATATTCAAAAAGATTTTAAGCCGAAATATGTGACCATAACTGGTAAAACTAAAATTATCCAGCAGCTCAAAACAGCTGCTCAATCCGCTGAGACGGTATATCTGGCTCCCGACCCTGACCGTGAGGGGGAGGCGATTGCCTGGCATATTGCCAATTCACTGAAGGTCCCCGACAGCCAAATCTTACGGGTCCTGTTCAATGAAATTACCTACAACGGGATTCAATACGGGATTAAACACCCACGGAAAATTGATATCAGCCTCGTCAATGCCCAGCAAGCCCGCCGGATTGTAGATCGCCTGGTTGGTTATCAGGTCAGTCCTTTCCTGTGGAAAACCCTGTACCGGGGACTCAGCGCCGGCCGGGTCCAGTCGGTTGCCTTACGGATCATTTGCGAACGGGAAGCGGAAATTGTCGCCTTTATTCCTCGTGAATACTGGGATCTCAGTGCTGATTTCGAAACTGAACACCGGGAAAAATTTACCGCCAAGTGCATTAAAATTGATAATAAAAAACCGGCGATTTCGAATCGGGATGAGGTTGAAAAACATCTGGAAGCACTGAAAGGCGCTCGTTTCTCAATCCATTCAATTGAAGAAAAAGAGGTATCCAAATCCCCATCGCCGCCGTTTATTACGAGCACATTGCAACAGGACGCCACCAAACGTTTTCGGTTTCCGCCGGCCAAAACCATGCGGATTGCCCAGCAGCTGTATGAGGGCATAGATATTGGTGGTGAACTGGTGGGATTGATCACCTACATGCGTACCGATTCGGTTAGGATTTCCAAGGAAGCGATTACCGGTATCCGCGAATTTATCGGACAGCAATATGGGGTTGACTATTTACCAGCCAATCCACGATTTTTTAAAACAAAGAAAAAGAATGTCCAGGATGCTCACGAAGGTATCCGGCCGACCCGCTTTGATCTTGCGCCGGAGGCTATCGATCAGTATTTGTCGCCGGACCAGAAAAAGGTTTACCGCTTTATCTGGAACCGATTTGCAGCCTGTCAAATGACGCCCGCCCGGTATAAACAGCGCAATGTCGATGTGGCCGCCAATAATTATCTGTTCCGGGCAAGCAGTACCGAATTACTGTTTGATGGCTACCTGCGAGCCTGGCGCGAAGAGGCGCGTGAAAACGAATCTCCCCGTTTACCGCTGGAAATCGTTCAGGGTGAAAACCTGCAACTATTAAAACTCAATCCGGAACAAAAATTTACCGAACCGTCGGTTCGCTTCAATGAAGGCACATTAATAAAAGAACTGGACAATCTCGGAATCGGCAGACCGAGCACCTATGCCTCCATATTATCCACGATATTGACCCGCAAATATGTGGAGCGAGTTAAAGGTTCACTGCAACCGACCGAATTGGGACGTACGGTTAATTCACTGCTGACTGACAATATGCCGGAGATTTTTAATGTCAAGTTCACGGCCCTGATGGAAGAGGAACTGGACAATATTGAAGGGAACAAGAAAGACTGGCTGGATGTCATCCGTGAGTTTTATAATCCTTTTGAAAAATCCCTTGGCAAACTGGACGCTAAGACAAAGCAGATTAGAGAAAATCTTCAGGAACTTACCGAAGAAAGATGTAATCTCTGCGGCAAAGCTATGGTGATCAAATGGAGCCGGAACGGAAAATTCATGGCTTGTTCCGGATTCCCGGAATGCCGAAATACGCGCCCGCTGGGGGATGATCATACGGTTAAAGATCTGCCCGATAAAAATTGCCCGAACTGCGGAGGGCAGATGGTTGTTAAACTGGGGCGCTTTGGAAAATTCTGGGCCTGTTCCAATTATCCCAAATGCAAAACCACCGAGCCGCTTACATTGAACATTAACTGTCCGGAATCTGACTGTGACGGTAAACTGGTCGAGAGAAAAACGGGTCGGGGTAAAACATTCTACGGTTGCAGTAAATATCCCAACTGTAAGTTCGCCACCTGGAACGAACCGCTGGCGAAAACCTGTGGACATTGCGGCTATGGTATTTTGGAGCGGAAAGAAACCCGTGGTAAGGGTACGGTGATTTTCTGCCCAAAATGCAAGACCGAATTCGAAGACAGCGAATAAACACTTACAATAAATAAACTATGATATACTGTATGCGGAGGAATTTATGGCAACTGTAACAATGGATAAAATCGTTTCCCTGTGCAAACGGCGCGGGTATATCTTTCAATCCAGTGAAATTTACGGCAAACTGAACGCCTGTTATGATTACGGCCCGCTGGGTGTGGAACTGAAAAAGAATATCAAAGAGGTCTGGTGGCAGGCGATGGTCTACGAACACGACAATATCGTCGGTCTGGACGCCGCCATTCTGATGCACCCCAGGGTTTGGGAAGCCTCCGGACATGTTGAAGGCTTTCATGATCCGCTGGTTGATTGCAAACAGTGTAAAAACCGCTTTCGTGAGGATGAAATTTCACCTGAGAAACTGGCAATCAAACAATGTCCGGCCTGCGGAACCAAAGGATCGCTGACCGAACCCCGACAGTTTAACCTGATGTTCAAGACCCATATGGGCGCTGTGGAAGAGAATGCCTCGGTGATCTATCTGCGACCGGAAACCGCCCAGGGAATTTATGTGAATTATAAAAACGTCATGGATTCCTCCCGCCTGAAAATTCCCTTTGGGATTGCCCAGATCGGGAAAGCCTTCCGGAACGAGATCACACCGGGGAATTTTATTTTCCGGACCCGGGAATTTGAGCAGATGGAAATGCAGTTTTTTGTGAAACCCGGTGACGACGACAACTATTTTGAGGAATGGAAGCAAAAACGAATCGACTTTTATAACCGGATGGGTATCCGCAAAGAAAAGTTGCGTTTTCACCAGCACGGTCCGGATGAACTGGCCCACTACGCCAAGGCAGCGTTTGATATTGAATATGAATTTCCCATTGGTTGGAAAGAGCTGGAAGGTGTTCATAATCGTACGGATTTTGATCTGTCCCGGCACCAGGAATACTCCGGCAAAGACCTAAGCTATTTTGACGATGTGAACCGGGAACGGTTTATCCCGTATATCATCGAAACATCCGCCGGCGTCGACCGGACTCTGCTGACCTGCCTGGTGGACGCCTATGAGGAAGAGGAGCTGGAAAAAGACACCCGGATTGTATTGCATCTGGATCCGAAGCTGGCTCCGATTAAAGCCGCCATCTTGCCGCTTGTCAATCGTGACAACATGCCTGACATTGCCATGGCTATTTACCATGCTACCAAAAAGCATATGAATACGTTTTATGACCAGGGCGGTTCAATCGGGCGTCGCTATCGTCGTCAGGATGAAGCCGGAACGCCTTTCTGCATTACGGTAGATTCACAAACCATTGAAGATGGAACGGTAACCGTACGTGACCGGGATACCCTGGGGCAGATCCGTATTTCCAAAGACACGGTTTTAAATTTTCTTAAGGATAAACTGGTCCAATAAGCACAGCGACAGACTATATTAAAAGAAATTTGAAATTTGAAATTTGATATGTCTTGATTCTTGACTCTTGACTCTGATATCTCAATACTCAAATCTCATTTCTGAATATTATATTTCATCAGCTTATATCGCAGCATTCTGTCGGTGATGCCCAACAGATCGGCAGCTTTGGCCTGAATTCCGCTGGATTGCTGAAGCGCTTTCCGGATCAATGATTTTTCCAGTTCCTCTACCTGGTCCGGCAGACTTTTTAAAAGGGATGCGCCGATACTCATGCTGGTGTCAAGGGGCAGATCTTCACGGGTAATTATTGAACCACGCGCTAAAATCACTGCTCTTTCAATAATGTTTTCCAGCTCCCGGACATTGCCCGGATAATCGTAACGCATCAACAGATCCAGCCCTTCAGAGGAGATTTCTCTGGCCCGGCTTTTATTCAGCTGGGAATGCTTGTGGATAAAGTGATTCACGAGGAGCGGAATATCTTCACGGCGTTTTCGTAACGGCGGGACTTCGATAGGAATGACATTTAATCTGAAAAACAGGTCGGAGCGGAATTTATTCTCTTTGACCATTTGTTCGATATCCATATTGGTGGCGGAAATAATCCGGACATCGGATTTTATAACCTGCGTCGAGCCCAAGCGCTGAAATTCTTTTTCCTGGATGAACCGCAATAACTTGACCTGTATGTTGTAAGGAATATCGGCAACCTCGTCGAGAAACAGGGTTCCGCCAGCGGCAATTTCAAAGCGTCCCTTAAAGCTCTCATGAGCGCCGGTATAGGCCCCTTTTTCCCGCCCAAAGAGTTCGCTTTCAAACAGGGTTTCCGGGATGGCCGCGCAGTTCGTCACCACGAAAGGCTTGTTTTTGCGGGGGGATGTCTGGTGAATGGCTTTAGCGACCATCTCTTTTCCGGTCCCGCTTTCGCCCAGAATTAGAATCGCCGACTGGCTGCTACTTACTCTGGCGACCAGATTGAGTACTTTGTCCATATGTTTGCTTTTGTACACAATGTCGGAAACGATATTTCCCCGGGGCTGTTGAAAATGCAGGATTTCATTTTCCTTTTTTAAGGTATTATGCTCGGCGACTTTTTTCAGCTTCAGTTCCAGCTCGTCAAGATCAACCGGTTTGGAAAGATAGTCCCATGCCCCATGTTTCATTGCTTCAACGGAATCCTCGATAGTTCCGTAAGCGGTCAGGATAATCACCTGGATTTCGGAGCTGATGTCTTTGACCTGTTTTAATACGTCGAGACCATTCATGCCGGGCATGCGAAAATCGGTAATGACGATATCGACGTAGCGGTTTTTTAAGGCGGCAATTCCTTTTTCTCCGGACTCATGGCTATCAACCTGGCAGCCGAGTTTTTCCAGGAATCCGCTAAGCACCTCCCGGTGTGAAGCATCATCGTCAATTAATAATACGGATAGAGATAAGTTGTTAGTTTGCATTGTCATTGGGTAAAATTATTGTGAAAATTGTTCCCTGATTTTCATGGCTGTCAACCCGGATCTTGCCGCCATGTTCAGAAACGATCTGATGCGCATGTGCCAGCCCCAGCCCGGTTCCGTCAGATTTTGTGGTGAAGTATAAATTATAAATCTTTGAAATGTTTTCTTGTGAAATTCCACTTCCGGTATCTTTTACCGAGATGGCTATTTCCCGTTTTGTCGTCTTTAAACCGATTTCAATTTTTCCCCTGGGTGGAGTAGCGGTGATCGCATTTTCCAATATATTTACCAGGCATTCTTCAATTTTTACCGGGTCAATGATCGCTCTGACTTCGGTATGGTTCAGCCAGATCAGTGTAATTCCGGCATCTGTGGCTTTACTACAGTAGAGATCAACGATTTTATCAATGATTTTATCGAGCCGGTTCGGGGACATCTGCAATGGCGCCGGTTTTGAAAATTGCAGCAGGTTTTTGATTGATGCGCTGATGTGATCAATTTCTTTACGGATGATATCAAACAGACGTTTCTGCTTCGCTTCACCGTCTATCGGTTTGAATTCCCGGGCCAGCCGCTGAACGGTCATGGAGATGGCGCCGAGGGGGTTGCGGATTTCGTGGGCGATGCCGGCTGCCAGTTCGCCAACGGCGCTCATTTTTTCTTTTTGCCGTAAATCGTGTTGAAGTATGTATACCTCGTTGGTAATTTTCTGTTTCTCTTTTTCCAGCAGCTGGATATTTTGAATGGATATGGAATAGGAAAATAAGATGAAACTAATGATCAAAAGTACTATTAACCGGATCAACACATGTTGCAGAACATCTCTTTGCATTTTTTGTACCGGAGAGTAGTCCAGACCAATGCGGATAATACCGTATGATTTATTAGTAACATACAGTGGGAGTAACGCTTCAAAAATTTTAATATTTTTGAATTTTGAAATTCTCCAATGGAATTGATTATCTCTATATACATCTCTGAGTAGTTCATCAGAAGAAAACCTTGAGAGTGAATCCAGATTTTGTGTTCCGGAAGTGATACTATTAGAATCCTGGATGGCAATATAGATTATTGAAGAATCCGATGCGATTGAGTTTAAATATTTTTCAATACCAATATACTTCTGGATTGAAAATAATTTTCGGACGGTAATCGATCCAACTATTGCACCGCCTTTTATCCGTGATAATGCAATAACGTGGATTTTTTCATCCTGGTTTTGCATAGACTGAATTCCCAGTGTTAATTCGCTTTCTTTACCCTGGAGGATTGGTTCGATCAATTTTTCAATATTAATACATTGACGTTCACTGTGGCTGGAATATTCTCGTTCGCCCCTCTGATTATAGACATTAATATGGAAAATAAAGGTTTCCGCGGCAAAACGTTTTAGATATTCATTATCAAAATTTCTGATTAGCTCAAGATTATTTAGCAGTTTCAGATTGGAAATAAGCCGGCTTTCAATATAGTGCTCCATCAAATTATAAATGTATATGGAATTTGCAGTAGATTTTTGGATCGTATTTGCCAGCAACTGTGAGAAATGAGTCATGTTTTCAATGACCGCTCTCCGGCGCGAGAAGTAATCAATGAGCGCTGAAGCACTGAGGATCAGGAACAGGATTACAAACACCGAGACCAGGGTTTTGGTAGTAATGGTCTTTTTATAACGTGCTAAATGTGCTTTCAACGATACCTTCATTTACTCTTGTTGTTAAATATAGGTGTGATATAAAAAATTATGAAGTTAAATCTTCATAAAAGCAGAACCGGACAGCGAGGAGAAGCATGCTGTCCGGTACCGTCGCGAAAGGAGACGTTTGTTGCTAATTTTAATCCCAGGGTTCCGGGCGGATAAACAACACTGCAATAGCGCCGAATATACCGGAGACGGCCACAATAACAAAATCAAACCAGTTATTTGTCAATTCATCCCGATAAACAAAACGCTTACAGAAGAAAGTCGCAAGCAGAGCAATCAGGATACCGATCAGGCTGGTGATTCCGTTAAAATTGACTTTTAGATATTTATAATCGGAATTTCTACTCTGGGTTTCGATATCGAACGGAAACAGGATAGCGGCCACCTTGCTTGATATCCACTCCTCTTTTGGAGTCCATGAGCTATGATACCGGTTGACGACTTTATAATCATTATCAAGGAGAACACATTTCATCTCCCGGCTGTCGGAGTAACTGATGAGCTTGTGGAGCGGGTTTATGCTCAACAGGAGGGCCATATCATCAGCGTGATAGCCTTCGGTGGGTAGCTTCAGGATGCTATAATTATCATAGGTAATCATATAAACTTCGTCGGTCCAGGTGACGATAAGACCGTAAAACTCCTTCCGGGAATGTTCTCTGATGATTAGGGTGCGGATATTCAGGTTGCTTGGAATATCCGTTTTAATACAACGAGGTTGACCTTTGACCTTTTTCAAGTGGAAAACACTGTTTTGTGCATCAACAATAAAGTAGCCTTCATCAAAGGATTTGCGGGTGGTAGGGTTTCCGGCTATGATTTTGACCGGGAAACAAAAGCCCTGATCGATTAGCGCCTGATTATAGATTTCGGACATAGAATCATTGACCGAGTTGTCTAAAGCCGTGATAAATTCAATCTTCTGGTCGATGCGAAACAATTCACCGGGCATTTCAAGACGGGCGAAATCGGATTGGGATTCAATTAATGGATTCAATGAAATCAGTGGCGTGTTTAGGTCCCGTGGCGTAATGCGTAGAACCTGGCTATTATACCGGATAAATTTCGGTGTGATCTGAAGCCCTTTAACACTCTCAGGTAAAATCCCCCATTTTTCAAGATCGTAATAGAATGAGAAGGGGACCATGGTTTCAAAAGTTTTCCGGTCGTAGGTGTTGTCCTTTAGATCGCTGTAAATTTTATTATTTTTATCGGTGTACTGCGTATAAATAAAATCATCCAGCACGGTGCTATAGTAGACTGTGGGTTTATAGATGGGTTTATTGAAAAGCATCCAATATAACTCCGGCAGGATAATCGACAAAGAAGCGACGATGATAAGAAGAATAGCGTAGCGCGATATTTTGGCAATCATTATTTGCTCCCTTTCCGTAAACGATATCCTGGGAACAGGACGATTATTGTGTAGAATAGTGAAACCAGCAGGTAACTGCCGAAAGAAAATTGAAATTCATTGTATCCTGATTCGGCAAAAAGTTTCATGATAAACGGTGTGAACATCAAGGCGTAAGCGAGGCGATAAATCCAGGAAGATTCAATCACAATCGCGGCAGTACCCAGATAACCGACCAGGCCGGCCAGTAACCAGGGGGCGACGGTTAGCAGTGAGCTGGAGGTGATTTCTCGCGGGAAAAATGACCCGCCGATGATAGTCAGCCCCAGTATATAAATCACTGAAAAAAGCAGTAAAATACCTGTACAGATACCTGTCATAAAAAGCAACGATCGGGTTTCGCTGATGGGCAGGTGAAAAGTCAAACGATACCGTTTTTTAACTACTTCAGGAACAAACTGAACAACGGCCAGAACAATACCCGCGAAGACTGGTAAAAATTTTATCGCCGAATAATAGAGAATTTTTTTTTGAATAACCATGAGCCAGATTGAAATGGGATCATTCATTCCAAACCAGTAACGGACTTCCAAACCGATATATGTTAAAAATCCAAGCAGGACAATTATATATCCCAGGACAGCCCAGCGGATTTTCAGCCATTCTTTATATAAAATTGCTTTGTACATAGTTCAACCTTTCTTAATACTTCCCGGTCAGGCCGATGAAAGCGTGTTCGAGGTTCATGGATGTTTCGTGAAAATCCTTAATCGAGACGCCTTTATTTTCCAGATACGTTTTTACATCACCTTCCGCTTTGAAGGAATAAACGGTGTAATGATTTTTTAGACTTTCCCAATTGGCAACGGTATCATCGTAATCCAGATCGGGCAGTCGTCCGTTTACATTGAAGTGATACTGATGAAAAGAACCTAAAAATTCTTTAATCGGCATTTGCAACAGGATTTTTTGACGTCCCATAATAATGGTATCATCAATAATTTGCTCAAGGTCCTGGATGATGTGAGAGGTCATGAAAACGGTTTTATTATTTTCACGCACATAATCAATCAGGTAGTCGATAAACAGCATCCGGTATCCGGCATCCAGACCCATGGAATAATCATCGAGAATCATCAGCTCCGGGTCCTGAGCCATAATCAAACCAAGTGCGACCTGTGAACGCTGCCCACAGGACATATTGGAAATTTTGTGATCGTAAGTGACGCCAAGAAGATCGATCAGACCAAAGTATAAATCTTTTCTCCAGTTGGGAAAAAACCGGCTGTAGAACTTTTCAATCTGTGCTACGGTCATAAATTCGTAGCAAACGTGACCTTCATGCAAGAGCCCGATTTTTACGCGGGTTTGCGGGTTAAGGTTGTGGGATTCTTCACCCAGCACATAACATTTTCCGCCGGTTGGCCGGAGAAATCCCATCAGGATGTTGATGGTCGTGGTTTTACCCGTCCCGTTTTTCCCGAGAATACCAAAAATTTTCCCTTTTTCAACGGTAAAATTAAGATCTTTATAGATCAGTTTCTTACCGTAATAGTGGGTCAGGTTGATGCATTCAATAACATTTTCCATTTTCACTCTCTGTTTCGTTTTTTTGTTTTTTCTGTTTTCAATAGATATTGCAATGACTTATAATTAACGATTTTTAATTGTCAATGAAACCAAGGCAAAAGCAATGCCACACCATTGTTCATATTGGCATACTCCTCCAATATCCAAGAGTATTAATGGGGTAGAATTCATTTAAAATTTTTTGAGTAACAATAAAAAAAACGACAATATAGTCGCCGGGATCGACAAAATTGTCGGGTGACAACGTAACACATGTTGTCGCTTTTACTGGATTCTCGTCCTGATGGAGTATTCCCGACGGTTTGGCATAATGATTGAAAACAATAGTTACATGAACACCGGAGCAAATAATTTATTAATTTAGGAATCACATTGGATGAACATTAGAAATTTTGTACGAACCTGGATTTTACTGACGGGACTGCTATCTCTGCCGCTGTTTGGAATTGATGATTTGAAAGTAAATGAACATATTCTTGATAATGGATTGCGGGTGATTACCTATGAAATGCATACGGCGCCAATTATTTATTCGCGTTTGACTTATAATGTCGGCTCGAAATATGAACCCCATAATCAAACCGGGATTTCCCATATCGTTGAACATATGATGTTCAAAGGCACCAAGCGATTCCCGAAAGGTACTATTGCTGAATTGATTTCAGCGAATGGTGGTGTGTTTAATGCCTTTACATCCAATGATATAACGGTCTATTATGAGCTATTGCCAAAAAATAAAATTGAACTGGCTTTTGACATTGAATCCCAGCGAATGTATAAATGTGATTTCAACCCTGCTGAGTTTGAATCGGAAATCAAGGTCATTATGGAAGAACGCAAGCAGCGGACCGAAAACCGGGCTGACGGCAAAAAGCGGGAGGAATTGAATACGCTTTTATATAAATGTCATCCCTATCGTAATCCGGTGATTGGCTGGATGGAGGATATTGAGAGTATTGCCCGTGATCAGGCGTATGCGCATTATAAAAAGTATTATACACCTAACAATGCCACGCTGGTATTGACCGGTGATTTTGATACCGATGAGATATTGAAGACGGTCAAGGAATATTTTGGGAAAGCACCCAAAGGACCGGAACTGGAAAATCCGCGATTTTTTGATGTGGAGCAGGAGGGAAAGAAAATTCTGGAATTCAAGCATCCCGACATTCTAAACGAGAGTATATCCATGTATTTTGCCGCGCCGACCCGCTTTCAGGAAGATGGTGCCGCACTCTATGTTATGGGTAATATACTAGCCTCACGCAGTGCCACATCCCGACTGAATAAACGCCTGGTGCGAGAGGGAAAACTGTGTAAAAGCACCGGTGGCGGACTTGGTTTCAGCAAAGATCCACGACCCTTTTCAATTTATGCCAGCCTCCTTCCGGAAGCCTCTCTGGAAGAGGTGGAAGCCATTATCTGGGATGAGATTGACAGCCTAAAAAACCATCCGGTTGCCGATTATGACTTGCAGAAGATCAAAAATAAACTGGCTTTCAGCGAGATGACCGGCGACCAGTATATCAGCGATGTGGGTGACCGCCTTGCAACCTATGATAATTATGTCAGTTGGCGACACATTAATCAGTGGGATGATATGGTCACCGCGGTTACCAAAGACGATATCATGCGGGTGTCCAACCAATACTTTGATGAAGACAAAATGGTAATTTGTTATTCCCTGCCGGATTCAAGTGCGAAAGTCTCGGACAGTAGTTTTGAAGCAAAACCGGACGAAGAAATCGAAGATGCAAATCAAGAAAGCGATGATATTGCCGAACCGGAAATAGATCTTGAAAACGACGTTGCTTCTAAAGCCGGACTGTTTTCCCGACTGTTTGGCGGGAAAGAGGATGTGCGGGAACTGTACAAGCCCCGCCTGGCCGAAATCCTGGCGCCGAATCCGATTGCCAGCCTGCTTGATTCATTTAAACTCGATAACGGTGTTCCGGTGTATATGATCGAGAACCACGATTTCCCAACGGTGTGCATTATGGGATTTATCGAAACCGGTCGTCTGCTGGAAGATGCCACGAATCCCGGGATCCGTATTTTTACAAATTCAATGCTGCCGAGAGGGACCACCAGGCACACGTATGAAGAACTTTTAGAAGAGCGTTCGTTTACACCGTATCAGTTTGATTTTGGGCAGTCCTGGAATAAGATCATTTTTACTGGTTATTCGTTGACCCAGGATGCAGATAAAATGCTTCAGGGAACCTATGAGATTCTGGCAGAGCCGGCATTTCCCGAAGAAGAAATGGACAAAGTTCGTCCGCGATTGATTTCCAATGCGAAAGATTTTAAAAAAACCGAAACGATAAAGGCCTTTTATACCATGTTTGAGCAGGTGTTCGAGGGTCATCAGTACGCTTTGCCCTATACCGGGACTGTGGAAACATTCGAAAATACAACTCGTGACAATTTGATTCGTTTTTATGAAAAATATTACAGTCCTGATCACCTGAAAATGATGGTTGTCGGCGATTTTACCAAAGAATGGATTCAGAAAGAATTAAATGCCACCTATGGCAGCTGGAAGCATTCTTCAGGCGATGAGAATACCGGTTTTACTAAAATTAAGCCAATTCAAGGAAAATATGTCTATGTATTCAACAATCCGGAATACAAACAATGTCGTTTGGACATGGCGTTCAATCCGATTGACGGCGGCATTAGCACGGACATCGAAGACTATGAAGCGCTGAAAATACTGGAGCAAATTCTCTGCGGCAGTTCCCTGACCTCCCGGATGGGAATCGAACTGCGTGATAAACAGGGGCTCAGCTACGGCATCAAAAGCACACTCTGGATTCGGGATCATGGCGGTTATTGGAATATTCGCACGGAACTGGACAAAGATAATGTGGTAAGAATGATTCAGGGTATTTTTGCAGAGATTAAAAAAATTCGGAAAGACGGTATTACCGATGAAGAACTGAATAAAGCCAAAGCCCGGAAAATTTCCCTGTTGACCCTGCAAACCCGCACGGCCGACGACATCGCCGGTATTATTTTTGATGAACTAAAGGATAAAAAATCGCTGGATCATTTTGATAATCGGCGTGCTGCCATTATGGCGATTACAAAGGAAGATGTTCAGCTGGTCGCCCATAAATACCTGGATTTGAATAATTACATCATTTCCGTTTCCGGGGATCTGGCTGAAAAATCCCTGGATATGTTTAAATAGTGTATTTACCATTGATAATAACTGAATTTTAAATAAATTAATGATGCGTGTTCTATTGATTAGTTTATTCCATATAGTAGGGGCAAATACATGAAAAAAGTGATATTCGGTGTGTCTGTATTGATACTCTTAGCCGGTCAGATTTTCGCTGGAACAATTTCCGGTAAGGTACAGTGTCATATGGAGAGAGCGAATATTCGGGATGCGCTGGTAATATTATTGAAACCGGGTGATGATGAATTTTCAAAGACAGTCGTGTCAGGAGCAACGGGTAATTTTTTCTTCCCTGATGTTGAAGACGGGAAATATAACATAGAGGTGGTCAAAGACGGTTTCTATAAAAATGTGCTCTTTGATCTGAAGGTCGAATCCGACAAAAGCTATACTGTCACTGTAAAATTACTCAGAAAAACCAAGAAAGACGACAGCGATTACTGCTTTATGCTCGGTGGCATCGAGGTCTGCAGTGAGCAGAAGGACCTTATTCCCGAAGAAGCTGTTACCAGCCGAAAAATCAGTTCCGGTGAAATTGAACACATGCAGGCTACCAACCTTGGTGATATTTTATCATTGGTACCCGGTGTCGAAAAATCTAATAATCCGGGATTATCAAAATCCTCCCAGGTTGGTATTCGTACAATCGCTACTAGTGGCGGTACAGTAACCGGTATAGAATCCTTCGGAAGCTCTATTATTGTGGACGGCAACCAAATGTCCAACGAAGCAAATCTGACGACTAAAGTATATGGAAGCTCCGGCACTGAGGGGATTGACTTACGGAATATACCAGCGGATAATATTAAATCCGTGGAAGTGATTACAGGAATTCCTTCAGTGGAATACAGTAATTTTGCCAATGGCATTATTATAGTTGAAACTAAAAGCGGTCAGATTGCTCCTAAATTAAAGGCAAAAATCAATCCGGACACTAAAACGGCCAGTTTCAGTCACGGCATTGCTATTAGAAAATCGGTTTTCGATTATCATTTGAACTATGCCTACAGCGAGCGGGATTTACGTAAGGAGGGCGATGAATACCAGCGTCTGCACGCCAGCGGTAATCTTTCCAAATCTTTTTTCAATGAAAAAATGGACATGAAAATCCGGGGCAGCTATACCAAGATGATTGATGACGAAGAACCCACCGATGTTGAAAAAATTAAAGATTATAATCGCGGCTACCGGGCTGCCGGAAGCGTAAACCTGGATTATTCGCAAAGTGAAAATGACAAAATCACCGGTTTTTTAGGTTTTGATCTGAACCGCAAAAAAGCATATAAGTCAAAATGGGTTACCGAGCAGCTTATGATCGAAGGTGACTCTATCCCCCTTCCCGGTTATATCGGTATAATGAATGAAATCGGCAAAGAATGGAATATCAACGGGAAACTCCAGAAAAAGACTACGTATCAGAGTAGTAAGAGAACCCATAAAGTTCTCATGGGTTTTGAAGGCGATTATCAGAAAAATACCGGAGACGGATTATATCTCGATCCGGTCTATGCTTATTACGGTCAATATTCTTCCCGGCGGTCCTATTCATTCACTGATTTTCCGGAAATCACAAGCCTGAGTTTATATTCTGAAGATGAGATAAAGGGTAAATTTCTCGGTAAAATGTATACTCTGATGCTGGGACTTCGTTATGATGTATTTAACCCCACCGGGTTTAATTTCGGCAATATGTTTGGAGACAAAGCCTTTTTTAAATCCGATCATGGTGATTTCCTTTGTCCCCGCTTCAATATGCAATACTTTATTACCGATGATCTGCGTTTCAGAATCGGCGCTGGTAAAAGCGCCAAAGCGGTTTCACTTGGCTATATCTATAAACCGCCGGCGTATTATAAATATTTGAAAGATTCGGTAGTGGTGGAAGAGGAACAGCTGCAATATAATCCCGAATTACAGACCTACACTACCGACAAATATGAAGCATCCATAGACTGGAAAATCCGGGATATATTAGGATTGTCGCTTACCGGGTATTACACCGAATCCGAAGACCGGCCTACCGGCGTGGGCTACCCCTGGGGCTATGATATTAATCCCGATACGATAACCTCAGCCAGTTACGCAATAAACGAGAACCGCGGCTGGAATAAATCCAGCGGTGTGGAGTTTACCCTGCGCACTAAACGTATTTACAATTTGCAGTACAAAATGAATGTTACCTATTGCTTTACTCATAGCGGCAGAACCGGCTTAAACTATGATTCACAACCCGATACAAGCTGGGAGCAGATCTGGTATCCGCCGTCAGATGACTGGCGGGAAAAAATTATCATCGATTATCAGCTGAATTACATCAGCAAACGCCTGGGGGTCTGGGTTACATTTGACCTTCAACATGTGCCTTTGGAACATCGCAAAACGATTTATAACGGCAATTCAAAAATGAAAGATGTAGACGGCCTGGAAGAACAAAAACTGTTCTATCAGGGGATGACATACTGGTACGACAGCGCGGTGTATTCCAGCGGCGGCAGAACTTTGTTTAATTTCAGGTTTACAAAATCCTTATCCCAAAAAACTGAATTATCGTTATATATCAATAATGTCCTGAATGACCGCGGTAAATGGGTAAATCCTTTTACCGGACGAATCGACGAATACAATCCCGAAATCTATTATGGATTGGAGATAAGCACCCAATGGTAAAAAAACTACTGTTCCTGCTTTTTATCCCGATTCTTTTTTTACCGGGATGTTTTAAGGGTAAACCGACTCAGTTTGATGGGGAGCTGTCTGTAAAGTTATATGTTGTGTTTGAAGGCAATTATCTGCCAAATATCCCGGTGTTGCTTAGCACCTTTGATTATAATATTTCAAGCTACATAGACACAACCGATTCCGCCGGCCTGGCAGAGTTTGAACCTGTTCCCTATGCGGAATATAAAGTCAATACAAAAGCTACTATAATGGTTCCCTCTTTTGATAACCCGGATTCTTTAGTGGAAATTAATGTGGTAGGCGCCGGTATCGTAGCGCCCGGCGACGGAAACATTATTATTGATACGCTTGAAGTTATAGCCTCCGGCGCTGAACCGGGCTTAAAAATAAATGAGATCTATACCGTGGGACCACCCAATAATTCCTATTATTGGTTTGATCAATTCATTGAACTGTACAATTCATCAGAGGATACTATTTACCTGGACGGCATGGTTGTTTGCCGGATGGGTGAATTTCTGGCAGACGTCACCTATATTTTCCAATTTCCCGGCGAACCTCTGACGGGTCGTGAATATGCCGTTCCGCCGAATTCTTTTGTGGTGCTTGCCCAGGACGCTATGGACCATACGAATATACCAAATTTTCCCTTACCGGGAAGTGTTGATTTGTCACATGCCGATTGGGAATTCAGGAATAGCATGGATTATGGAGATTTTGATAATCCCGATGTTCCGAATATTGATAATATCGAAACCGGACACAGACTTGATTTTATGATTTCTCTAATTAACGATATAATTTTAATTGCCGACGGCAGCGACCTGAATTACCTGGACGGGATCGATATCAATTCGGTCATTGATTGTGTTGAGTATCATACATCATCCGATGCTATGAAATATATTGAAGCTGAACTTGACCGGGGTTATGCCGGCATTGGGTTAATAAGATATAGCGGTCGGTCTATGGAAAGGATATCGGCCGGTTTTGACAGCAATAATTCTACTGTGGATTTCGAAATTATAAATCATCCGACGCCAGGATATCAACATGAATAAGTTGCTAAGATTAAAACGAAGTTTTTCGGACAACAGCGTTTGGGAGCGATGAAAACACCATTTCTATTATTGTTTTTACTATTTGTGGTTTCAGCCTGTTTTAGAGAACAGCCTACTCAAGTCGATGGTTCGCTGAACTTAACCCTGTATATTAAATTTGAAGACCGCTTTCTGGACTCCATCCCGGTCACTATAAAAACCTATGATTATAATATTACTTCCTTGAGTGGCATTACTGATTCAGGCGGGGCGGTTTCCTTTGAAAATATTCCCTGGGCGGAGTATTTCATTACCATCAAATCTACCGCTGTTGTAGCTTCGGCGCTTGAT
>JAHJGX010000067.1 GCA_018824205.1 bacterium | reverse complement strand
GTTCTAAGAATTTCAAAATAATTGCATATTTAGTAACTGGTAAATTGGATTTCGGGAAAATCAATCCTGCCTATGGAACGTTTAAATGATATCTACCCACTCTAAACGAGAAGGAACCGCTATTTTATACCTTGAAGACATTAAAACGGATGTTGAAATTGTTGAATCATACTTAGAAGAAGAGAAGATTGAATATGAATTAACGAATGTTGACAACCGTTCTGATTTTATTTCTGCTCTTGAAAAAAAGCAATTTGACATTATTCTTTTAGACTACTCTTTACCATCCTTCGACGGTCTGAGCGCGCTTGCTATTGTAAAAAAATCATATCCCGATATTCCGGCAATAATGCTATCCGGAAATATGGGTGAAGAGCGAGCAATCGAAACACTTAAAGCCGGCGCAATCGATTATGTTCTGAAACAGCGCATGTCCAGGTTTATTCCATCGTTAAAAAGGGCTATTGCAGAAGCAGACGAACAAAGGAAGCGCAAGCGGGCAGAGGAACAACTGCGCGAGAGCGAGGAACGATACCGGAGCACACTGGACAACATGATAGAGGGTTGCCAGATTATCGGTTCTAACTGGTGCTACCTGTATGTCAACGAAGCCGTTGCCAGACATGGCCACCGGGCAAAGGAGGAGTTGCTGGGTCACACCATGATGGAGATCTACCCTGGCATTGAGGACACGGAGATGTTTTCCGTACTCCAGCGCTGCATGGAGAAACGCACTTCACATCGCCTGGATAATGAATTTACCTTCCCTGATGGCTCTAAGGGTTGGTATGACCTAAGTATCCAACCCGTACCCGAAGGTATCTTTATACTCTCCGTCGACATAACCGAGAATAAGCGGGCGGAGGAACAACTGCGCGAGAGCGAACAAAGGCTGCTGAAAGCGCAACAAGTGGCACGAATGGGCTTCCTGGACGTAAATCTCAAGACGAATGAGGTTTACTGGTCTGATGAAATCTATCGCCTTTATGGTGTCAATCCAGATGAACTAAAATCATCCTTTGAACTCACCAAGCAGCTCACTCATCCGGACGATCTCGTTTTCGTGATGAAGGGGATTGAATCTGTAATACAGGGCATCTCGGAATTAGACATAGATCACCGCATTCTGAGATTTGATGGAAAAGTCCTGTGGGTGCATGAACAGGCTGAATTGATCCGCGACACAGACGGCAATCCCGACCGCATAATCGGCACTGTGGTGGACATCACCGACCGCAAACAGGCGGAAGAAGCACTAGGAGAGAATGAGGAGCGCTATCGCTCTTTGGTAGAATCCAGTGATGATCCGATCTACCTCGTAGGTCGAAACCTCAAATATCTATTCGCTAACGAGAAACTCTTGTTAAGGCTTGGAAAATCACTGAATGAGCTTGTCGGTCAGGATTATTTCCAATTTCATTCTCCCGATGGAACAAAAGAATTTTCTGCAATGGTAGAAAAGGTCTTTAAATCCGGCAAGCCAGTCAATTATGAGCATAAAAGCCATCGGGATGGCCGGGATTTCATACGAACATTAAGCCCGATTAACGACCCTAAAACCAAAACAATAACCGCTGTAACCATAATTTCTAAGGACATCACCGAGCGCAAGCGGGCGGCGGAGGCGCTGTGGGAAAGTGAAGAATGGAATAAAATAATCCTGAACACAGTAATGGCAGGAGTCATTGTGGTAGATGCCGAAACGCGACAGATCATAAAAATAAATGAGCGAGTCGTCAATTTGATCGGCCTACCAAAAGAGCTGATTATTGGGAACGTTTGCCATAAGTTTATTTGTCCTGCGGAAGAAAAAAACTGTCCGGTGCTTGACCTGGGGAATATAGTAGATTGTTCAGAACGGGTTTTGTTAAAGTCTAACCAAGAAAAAGCAGATATTATTAAGACAGTTGTTCCTTTGACATTGCATAATCACAAATATCTGGTAGAAAGTTTTGTGGACATCACCGAGCGCAAGCAGGCGGATGAAGCGCTGAGAGAAAATGAAGAGCGTTACCGTGCGGTCGTAGAAAACTCGCATAGCGGAATTCTTATAGTCGGAGAGGATTACAAGTTTAACTATATAAATGATGCCCTGTGCAATATATTTGGACGTCGACGAGAAGACATCATTGGACATGATTTCAAAGAGTTTCTGGATAATGATAGCAAATCGTTGGTTGCGGATCGGTACCTAAGACGTCAGCGGGGCGAGGAGGTGCCGCCTCGATACGAATTCAATGTCGTAAGAAAAGATGGTGAGAAGAGGAGGGTTGAGATCAGTTCCACTGTAGTGAGAGATTCTCAGGGCAGAGCAAGAACTATAGCCCAACTTCTGGACATCACCGAGCGCAAGCGCTCGGAAGAGCAAGTCCACTATCAGGCCAATCTATTGCAGAATGTTTCAGATGCCATCATCGCTTCCGATAAGGATGGCATTATTCAAATATGGAACCCGGCGGCAGAAAAGATATATGGCTGGAAGTCAGATGAGGTCAGAGGTAAGAAATTTCATGAAATCATTAAACCAGAGTACCATTACAAGAGCCGGGAAGGAGTATTTGAAAAAATAAAGGCGGACGGCGTTTGGTCGGGTGAAATTGTACACCATCGCAAAGACGGCCAACCAATTTCGATATTAAGCACTATTTCCGGGCTAAAGGATAATTCTGGAAACCAAACTGGGCTAGTTTCAGTGAATCACGATATCACCGAGCGCAAGCAGGCGGAAGAAGCGTTGAAAGAGAGTGAAGCGAAATATCGACTGATGGTTGAAAGCTCCCGGGATGCGATCGTCATCAGCCAAAATGATAGGTATATTTTCATTAATGATGCGTTTGCGAATATGCTGGGCTATCAAAAAGCAGACCTTCTTATGAGCAGCTATAAGAAAGTATATACCGAAGAAGCAATCAAGATACTTGAAGAGCGTGATAAACAAGGCAGCACCGGAGAAGCAGTAGCTGATCGATATGAGACCGTCTTTAAAAAGAAAGATGGTGCCGAAGTTCACGTCGAAGCCAACGTGAGGATCATTGATTATAAAGGACAAAAAGCCACGTTTGCAGTCATTCGGAATATTACAAAACAGAAAGAAATACTGGCGGCATTGCAAGCATCTATCGAACAATCCCAGGGCTTGAAAAATTTTATTTCAATTTGTGCCGGATGTAATAAGATACGTGATGATGAACAAGAGAATAGACCCTGGGTTTCACCGGCTGATTATATTGTGGATCGATTACCCGGTATTAAGTTTTCCCACGGAATGTGCCCGGACTGTATGAAGAAGTGGTACCCGGATTATGTGGATAAGAAGATAGTTAAGTAAGGTGAGTGGTTAAGAACTTGATTGAATTGAGGAGCCTCAGACTGTCCCGAACTCGATTCGGGCTGATTCATCACGGGGAAGAGGAATGAATAGAGGAAAATTCCGGGCTTTGATAAACGAACCACCGCTTGGGTCTGTGAAATAAAAAAGTAGATCGATTTCTGAAAAAAGAAGGAGTTTTAGATGAAAAAGATAGCTATTTTGGTTCCTTCTCAAATTGAGTGGGTAAATTAGAAGAATACAATTTTAAAAAAGGATAGATAATCGTAGATTTTTCCCAAAAAGGGAAAAGCGATGATGATTAAAAAACTGTTTGAAACGGCC
>JAHJGX010000066.1 GCA_018824205.1 bacterium | reverse complement strand
GGAATTGTGCCTCAGGACCTCCCATGGATTTCATTATATTGGGTTTTCGTGGCTGTTACATTGATAATGGTTATGGTGCTGATAATTATTCGATTGCCCAAAATCGAATTGAAAATCGATGAACGGGTCGGATCACTTCGCACGACTGTAAATCTTTTCAGGCAGAAGCTGGTTATTCTCTACTTCTTTGGTATTTTTGCGTATGTCGGAACCGAACAGGGATTGGCAAACTGGATGTCAAAGTACCTGGCTGTGTATCATGGCTTTGATCCATTGTTATCCGGAGCTGATGCGGTATCTTCATTCTGGGGATTGCTGACGGCGGGTTGTTTGCTGGGACTAATCCTGTTGAAGTTTTTCGACAGTCGCAAGGTGTTAATCTGGTTTTCCGCGGCAGCGATTATTGCCCTGACAATCGCACTTTTCGGAACAGCAAAAATGGCTGCGATCGGATTGCCGGCGACCGGTTTTTTCCTGTCGGTCATGTGGTCGATTATCTTCTCTCTGGCCCTGAATTCAATTGATAAATATCACGGATCGTTTTCCGGAATCCTGTGTACCGGCATTGTCGGCGGAGCCTTTGTGCCACTGATTGTGGGAGGATTGGGCGACCTGTTCGGATTAAAAATCGGAATGATGTTTATGTATATCACTCTCGGCTATATTTTAAGTATCGGTTTTTGGGCAAAACCCCTGATTACTAATAAAACCGTATCATTGAAGAAAGAGAGCTAGATGAATAATTCTCAGGAAAAAACAGTCATCGGCGTCGATCTTGGAGGCACCAAGGTTCAGGTCGGACGGATTAGCCGGAATCAAATTGAACAGGAATATTACCGATTGATTTCTGCAAAAGAAGAGAAAGAAAAAATTATCCGGGAAGTAATTGAAGCGATTGATACTGTATTTGATAAAAGCGTAGACAGTATCGGGGTTGGTGTTCCGGGAGTCGTGGATATAAAATCCGGAATCGTCTATGATCTGGTGAATATTCCTTCCTGGAAAAAGGTTCATCTTAAAGAACGACTGGAAGATCATTTCGGATGTCCCGTCTTTATAAATAATGACGCCAACTGCTTTGCAGTCGGTGAAAAGTATTTTGGGAAAGCCCGGAATTTTTCAAATATCGTCGGATTAATCACCGGAACAGGCTTGGGGGCTGGAATAATCGTGAATAATTCATTGTATAATGGCAGTAACTGCGGCGCCGGCGAATTTGGCATGATTGCGTACAAAGACCGGAATTATGAATATTATTGCAGTGGTCAATTTTTTAGAGAAATTCATAAAATTGACGGAGCAGATTTATTTAGGCGGGCAGAAAACGGGGATGGATCCGCACTGGAAATATTCAGACAGTATGGATACCACATTGGACAACTTATAACAACAATTCTTTATGCAATTGATCCCGAGATAATCATTTTTGGGGGCTCCGTCAGCAAGTCTTTTCCATTTTATATCGATGAACTGAGGAAAGTCATTCGGGATTTTCCATACTCTTCAGTACGTGAAAATATTATCATTGATGTATCGGAGACAGTCAATATTGCTGTGCTCGGTGCGGCATCGCTATGTTACAATATTGATGTGAAGTAAGATTTGTGGGTTCCTGAATTTAGTCATGACAGGTTCCTACAGTCATTTGATTCAATCGGAATGAAGGAATCCTTTCTGAATATGTTTTAGCACATTTCGTCAAGATAGATCGCTTCGTTGCTCCAATCCTTGTGATAACGTTGAATGATTGAAGTATCAGTAATAACACGATTGATCTGTTTTGACCAGGAGATCGGTATTAAGTCCCGTGGATTGACAATAATCGACAAGTTTCCCGTATAATTCTTCATCCATTTGAGGTACCCGGGAGAGTATCCAGAGAGTTTTCCGGGATGGATCGCTGACGACGGCCCATTGATAATTTTCCTGGTCGAGTTGAATGATCCAGTAATTGCCCCAAAATGGCCAAAAGAAACTGACTTTCAGTTTGGCATTATTGGAACCTTTGACCACTTTTGCCTGCCCGGTAACGGATTTGAAGAGTCCGGCAGGACTGTCTTTCCGGCAACTGTTAACGACTTTAACCCGGCCATTTTCTTTTAAACTGTATTCGGCGGTGACGCAATTGCAACCTAATTGAAAACGCATGGGAATCGTGGCGATTTCATACCATTTTCCCAAGTAGCGATTCAGGTCAACTTTCGGGACGACCGGTAATTCATCGGTCGATTGGGCACAAGTGATCATTTGAAAAAGCATTACCAATGAAAACAAACTAAGTAGTTTCACAATGACCTCCTTATTATTGGAGTGTTGGAGTAATGGAGTACTGTCGGTTTGAAACGGTGATAAAACATAATAAATCCTTCAACAGTATAAACCGATTGAAAGACATATGCAATGGAAATAAAATCGTTGAATCACGGATTTATTATCTGACCGACAATCTGCATTAATTCAATTTACATAACAGAATCTAGTGATTGATTTGGACCAATTTAAATCGCTATTTCATCATGATTAAATAAATCCTTAATTAATTGTGTCCTAGATGGAAAAAAAGGTGTAAATTCCCAGCGATATCTTTTTGTGTTTGATAAGGTTAGTTGAAAATGAGAGAGAGACGACTCGCACGGGAAACGGCGTTACAGGCCATATATGCTCAGGAATTATCCGGGGATACGATAAAAACCGTCGAAGCCAATATCATTGACAAGTCCGAAGAACTGCCGGAAGAATTGAAACCCTTTGCACGGGGAATCTTTGAATCCACCGTTGTTCATAAAAATGAATTAGATCAATATATAAAAGCCAAATCAGAGAACTGGGATTTTGAACGAATTGCCGTTGTTGACCGGCTGATAATCCGCATGGCAATCTGTGAGTTTTTATATTTTGATGATATCCCGCCAAAAGTGTCGATTTCCGAAGCAATTGAGATTGCAAAAAAATACTCAACGGATGACAGCAGTGCTTTTGTCAATGGCATTCTGGACGCGGTTTTGCATATGGTTAATGAGCAGACCGAAAAAAAAGAATAACTCGTTTACCGTCTTATAGTAGTAATAGTTGCCTGTGAAACTATCGGACGGCTTGATGTTTTAAGGATATGTAAGCAATAACACAGAATAAATAAACTGGGGAAAAATGAGCATCGGATCACTCTTAACATCGGTATTTGGAACCTCGTCGGACCGGGAAATAAAAAAAATCCTGCCACTTGTCGATGAAATAAACGAAATATATTCCACATTAAATACGAAATCCATTGAACAATTACGCGAGCGAACTGTGGAATTAAAACAGCAGATTGCAGACGCCCGAAAAGTTGTTGAGGATAATGTCGAGAATTCAACTCTTGGGCGGGATGAACAACACAAGCGGATAATTAAAGCCGAGCAGGAAGTTCTCGATGAAATTCTGCCGGAAGCGTTTGCGATGGTAAAGGATGTCTGCCGGCGGCTTGCCGGACAGGAATGGAGTATCGTTGGTCAGAAAATTCGCTGGGAAATGATTCCCTATGATGTTCAGTTGATCGGCGGTATCGTATTGCACCAGGGAATGATTTCTGAAATGAAGACCGGTGAAGGAAAAACCCTGGTTGCCACTCTGCCCGTATATCTGAATGCTTTAACCGGGCGCGGCGTTCACCTGGTTACGGTTAACGATTACCTGGCCCAGCGGGACAGCGAGTGGATGGGGCGGATTTATACCGAACTGGGTTTGACTGTCGGCTGTATCCTGAACAGCATGGATAGTGATGAACGTAAAGAGATGTACAGCCGTGATATTACATACGGGACCAATAACGAGTTCGGATTCGATTACCTGCGTGATAATATGGCCATCGCCGCCGAAGATCAGGTCCAGCATGAATATTATTACTGTATTGTTGACGAGGTCGATAATATCCTGATCGATGAAGCCCGGACGCCGTTGATTATTTCAGGGCCGGTTTCCAGTTCCCGACATGAGAAATATGATAAGTTGAATCCGGCGATCGCAAGCCTGGTCCGTTATCAGCGGGAAAATGTTACCCGGATTCTTTCGGAGTTACCGGATAATCTTGATGACGTGAAAAAACCTGAAGAACTTGCCCGAAAATTATATGTTGCCTCCCAGGGAATGCCCAAGAACCGGCGTCTGCGAAAATTGCTGGAGGATTCCGCTTACCAGCGCCTGATGCAGCAGGGTGAACGGGAATTTCTACTGCTTACAAATTCCAAGACAGGGCAATCCATGAGTCAGGATGAGTTTTTTGAAGACCTGTTTTATTTTGTCGAGGAAAAGCAGCATAATATTACCCTGACCCCTTATGGTGAAGAAAAACTGGCTTCATTACTGGGAATAAAAGTCGGCGAATTGGTCGTTCCCGATCTGGCGGAAGAGTTTGTGGGAATTGATGAAGACGCCGGTCTCAGTGATTCGGAAAAAGAGAAGCAAAAGATCGAACTGGACCAGAAGCATTCCGAAATTTCTGACCGGTTTCACAATATTTCACAACTCCTTCGTTCGTACACATTGTATGAGAAGGATGTGGAATATGTCGTTCAGGACGGAAAGGTGCTGATTGTTGACGAATTTACCGGCCGTATTCTCCCGGGACGGCGCTACAGCGACGGTTTGCATCAGGCGATCGAAGCTAAAGAGAAAGTAAAGGTAGAAGCCGAAACCCAGACCTTTGCAACCATTACTATTCAAAATTATTTTCGAATGTATGATAAACTGGCCGGCATGACGGGTACGGCATTGACGGAAGCCGCCGAGTTTGAAGATATTTATAAACTAGGTGTAATAGCCATTCCAACCAACGAACCCTGTGTCCGCGACGATCACGAGGACCAGGTCTATAAAACCCGCCGGGAAAAATACAACGCGATTCTCGATGAAATCGAGGAAGCCTACCATCGCGGTCAGCCGGTTTTAGTTGGTACGATCAGCGTTGAAGTGTCGGAAACAATCAGCCGGATGTTGAAACGCCGTGGTCTGCCGCATAATGTTCTGAACGCCAAACAACATCAGCACGAAGCGGCAATTGTGTCCCGGGCCGGTGAGAAATCCGCAGTTACAATTGCCACGAATATGGCTGGTCGTGGAACGGATATCAAACTTGGTGAAGGCGTAAAGAATGCCGGTGGTCTATATATTATCGGAACCGAACGGCATGAATCCCGCCGAATCGATCTGCAGCTGCGCGGTCGAAGCGGTCGTCAGGGTGATCCGGGAGCCTCACGTTTTTTCCTGTCTCTGGAAGATGATTTGATGCGGCTGTTTAATTCGGAGCGAATCGCGTCGATTATGGACCGGATGGGAATCGAAGAGGGGCAGGTCATTACGCATTCGATGGTGACGCGCTCGATCGAACGGGCCCAGAAAAAGGTGGAAGGGCGCAACTTCAGTATTCGTAAGCATCTGCTGGAATATGACGATGTCATGAATCAGCAGCGGGAAATCATCTACGATCGCCGCAATTATGCCCTGAAAGAAGAAAACATTAAAGTTGAAGTATTTGATATTCTGGATGAATGGGTGAATGATACAGTCAATGCATATACGGATCCCAAAACACTGCCCGAAGAATGGGACTGGGATAGTCTGCGCCTGGATTTAAAGACTACCCTGGGAATTGATATTTCGTTACAGGAACTGTCCAATGCCCATGAAAGCAATGTTGCCCAGGAAATTGTCAAACGGGCCCGAAATTATTACGAGCGAAAAGAACAGTTCATGGGCATTGAGCAGTTGCGCTACCTGGAAAAATTTGTGACCCTGCGGACAATTGATGAAAAATGGCGTGATCATCTCTACTCCATGGACCAACTTAAAGAGGGAATCAACTGGCGCGCTTACGGGCAAAAGGATCCCTTACTGGAATACAAAGGTGAAGCCTACAAAGCATTCGTGGAAATTATTAATGAAATAAATAAGCAGACACTGAGAATGTGTTTCCGGGCCCAGTTTGGCGGACCGCAGCAGGAGCGTCAGCAGCTCAACCGACCTCAGCGATTTCGGATGGAACATCAGGATTCAACGGGATTGGGATTAGCGGCCGGGGCCAGTGATCAGCAGCGGGAGGTCCAGGCGATGCAGTCGGGTGACCGACCCAGAAAACAGGCGCCCGTACAAGTTGATGATAAAATCGGACGCAATGATCCATGCCCCTGCGGCAGCGGCAAGAAATATAAAAAGTGCCATGGAGCAAATGCCTAGATTCAGATTACCGATATTATTTTTACTTTTTGTGACTATATTCGTGGGAATTGCTACCGCCGAGACACATTTATCATTTGTTGGAACACGAATAAACCCTGGTGATACGGTAGCAATCCCGGTTGTGTTGAGCAGTACAGAAACCGTATGTGGGTTCCAATTCAATACTCCTCGTCTGTCAGAACCATTTGAATTAGTTCAAATTCAATTTAATGAACCAACATCGCATGTAGATTCCTGGACTGTAACTACAAATCAGTTATATAATGGTGTTCACAAAGTAATTGGATTCGATGACGAGCTACTGGGAATATCCGGAGCTAATCACGAGCTTGCGCGATTATTAATTCACATAGACGATGATGCCGGCCCGGGAATTTATCCGCTCAGACCTGAGCATCAAATCCTTTGCGACCGGGATGGGAATGTTATTTCGTCGTATACGAGCACGGAATACTTAACCGTAAGCGGCAGTGATGTTGTTTTTGATATGCTGGACGATACTATCGGATTTTATGACCGGTCAAAACAAACCACGATTTTGATGTCCACATTTACGCCGATTGCCGGATTTCAGTTTGATATTGTCGATTCCGCAGATATTTTTACTGGAATAATGTGCAATAATCCATTTGGAGACGGCTGGGATGTCCATAGTGCCGAGCTGGACAACGGCGCATTCAGAGTATTGGCGACCGCGACGTCCGGGGCACTGCTTCCGGACAGTTCCGAGTTCATCTTGAGCATCACTGTGGAAACAAATTCAGACGTACAGGCCGGTTCATATCCGGTATCATTGGAGAATTTGATCATTTCAGATGAAGATGCCGGCAGTCTGATCGGTTCCGGTCTGGGTGCGATAATAGAAGTTGACAGCACCCTGTTAAGTTCCTTTGATTTACTATTACCGGCATCAGGAAGTATCATCGATGCGTCAGTTTCTGATATTGAATTTGCCTGGAATCGAAGTACTTTTCCGACAAATCCGGTGATTAATTATGAAGTGTATATCGGGGTGAAGAACTACGGCGAATTAACTGAATCCTTTGTATCCGGTGGAAACGGGACTGAAACCACACTGTTTCTGAATAGTGGCGATTTGCGGCAGGCAATTGAGTCGCAGGGAATTCCAGTACAGAATCCGCAGGAAATTTACTGGTGGGTTGTGGCCTCCGATGACCGGGGAAATCGACAATCGGAATCCATATTTGACCTTGCAGTACAGGGGCTTACGGGTATTGATAAAAAACCCGGTGGAGTTCCTTTGGCATATAAATTATTCCGAAATTATCCCAATCCCTTTAATTCTCAAACGACCATTCAATTTGAGATACCCGAATCTGCACAGATCAGATTGTCAATATATAATGTATTGGGACAGGAAGTAGTCACTTTAGTTAATAATGATTTCCTTGCCGGTCATTATCGGTTTCATTGGAACGGTCTCAATCAGAATGGGGAACCGGTAAAATCAGGTCTCTATTTTCTGTCCTTTCAGGCGAGAAATTATCACAGCACCCAAAAAATTGTATTTTTGAAATAATGCACTAAAATTTGGGTGTATAACTGAGTTTGAATCCTTTGAAAATTAAGCGGATTCTTTAAATTACATTGTTTTTTGAGCCGCGGTGGCGGAACTGGCAGACGCGCTGGACTTAGGATCCAGTTCTTAAACAGAGTGCGAGTTCGACTCTCGCCCGCGGCACGCTGTACAAATAATTAATAAATCATAAGGGAAGTAGATGAAAATTACGGTCAATGAAGTCAGCAGTATTGAGCGAAAAATCCGGGTCGACTTTGAGTGGAAAGCTGTTGAAGGGCATTATAACAGTACCCTGAATAAATTGCGGAAAGAATTGAAAGTCGACGGTTTTCGTCCCGGTAAAGTTCCGACCGACATCGCCAAACGCATTCTGGGACCGAAGCTGAGTTATGAGTTTACTAATGCAGTTATTGATTCGAATTACAAAGACGTCCTGAAAGAACAGAACATAGATAAGTTTATTGATCTGAATATCAGCGGTGTGGATTTTGAAGCCGGCAAGACTT
This sequence comes from bacterium, assembly GCA_018824205.1. GTDB lineage: Bacteria > Fidelibacterota > UBA2242 > UBA2242 > UBA2242 > B118-G9. Next base: position 10,394 of record JAHJGX010000066.1, on the reverse strand, counting down.
TTTATTACGAGATGACAGTTGAATTTGATCCGGAAATAAAATTACCGGACTATAAAAAGGGTTTTCCGATTAAGAAAACGGTTTATGTACTCGATAAAGAGGATGTGGATCTCTATCTTGAAGATATTCGTGAACATCACGCCATGGTAAAGGAGGTATCCGACGGTGCGCAAAAAGATCACTATATTCTGTGCGATTTACAGGAAACCGATGTGGATGGAACTCCAATTGTTGGAAGAAAAATCACTGACCGTATGATGAAAGTCGGTGAAGGTATTTTTGGCGAACCCGGCAGTGAAGCATTAATCGGGGCCAAAGCCGGCGATGAAGTTCATATTCAGTTGAAACCAAAAAAAGGCAACAAGATTAATTACGTTGTATCCGTAAAGCGGGTCGAATCCCATGATTTACCGGAATTGACGGATGACTTTATCAAAAATAATTTTAAAACTATCGATAATTATAAAACACTCCGGGAAGAGGTGGAAAAATCACTGCAGGGCGAATGGGACAGCCGGACTGAGAAAGAGTACCTGCAGGGCATTACCGAATATTTTGTAGAAAAGGTGACGATGGATGTGCCGAAATCACGAATCAACCGCTTTTTAGACAATATTGTAGAAGATATGCCGGCAAAGAATGGCGGCAAGGAAATTGACGATCAGAAACTTCGGGAGCAGTACAGACCGGTGGCAGAGCGGGAGATTCGCTGGTACCTGATTCAGGAGGCCATCAGTAAGGCTGAGAAGATTGAAGTCACGAAAGAGGAAATGGATCAGAAGATTCAGGCAATGGCAGAGCAGTACCCCAAGGAGAACCGGGAATCCATCCTGAAATATTATCGCAAAGCTGAAAATCGCTCCCATCTGGAAAACGATCTCCATGAACAGAAAATTTTTGATCACCTGAAAGAATTAGTTAAAGTCAAAAAAGAGACAATAAACACAAAAGATTTTAAGAAAAGGAATTTGTAATGGTCGAAAAACCTATAGTCAATCAAATGTACATTCCTATGGTGGTTGAGCAGACCGGCCGCGGAGAACGGGCGTACGATATTTATTCGCGCTTGCTGAAAGAGCGGATTATCTTTCTGGGTTCGCCGATTGACGATTATGTCGCCAGTTTGGTGATTGCCCAGCTCCTGTATTTACAGGCTGAGGATTCCGACAAGGACATTTCAATTTATATAAATAGTCCCGGTGGGACGGTTACTGCCGGACTGGCAGTATATGACACGATTAAATTTGTCGGTCCCGATGTATCAACGATTTGCATTGGGCAGGCTTCAAGCATGGCGGCGGTTTTGCTGGCAGCCGGAGCAAAGGGTAAACGGTACGCCCTTCCGAATTCCCGGGTTATGATCCATCAACCGTTAGGGGGCATTGAAGGGCAGGCCAGCGATATCCAGATTCATGCAAACGAAATAATTAAAATCAAGCAGAAATTGAATGTAATCCTGTCGGAATTAACAAAACAGCCGTTGAAAAAGGTCGAAAACGATACGGATCGGAATTATTTCATGTCATCTGAAGAAGCGGTTTCCTATGGAATCGTGGATGAAATCCTGGAAAAGCACTTAAAAAAATTAAGTACTTCGACGTAAATAAAGCTTGACAAAGGAATCGCAAATACTGTAGATTTTACCCATAGTGTGGATTAGTGAAAAATATCACAATTAACATAAATCGAAGGAGGGTCAGTATGATGCGACGTATAGCGATTTGTTTACTAGTGTTTGTGTTGCCTTTTGTTCTTTTCGCTGGAACATCGGGAAAAATCTCCGGAACAGTGGTAGACAAGGAATCTGGTGAACCCCTCGCTGGGGTAAATGTTCTGGTTGAAGGTACCTCAATGGGCGCAGCGACAGATGCCGATGGATATTATGCAATTTTGTATATTCCTGTCGGTTCATATGCTGTCCATGCTAGTTACATTGGGTACAAAGAGACAGTAGTTGAAGAAGTTAGAATATCTATGGATTTAACTACTGCTTTGGACTTTGGTTTAGAACAAACGGTATTGGAAGGTGAAATGGTCACCGTAACGGCTGAGCGAAAGCTGTTTGAAAAAAGCGCTACTTCAAGTATTTCACTTACAACAGCTGAAGATTTGGAGAATATTCCGGTTCGGGGAATACAAGAAGTCATTTCGACGATGGCGGGTGTTATTGTTCAGGATGGAATTGTTCACATTCGCGGAGCCAGAGACGGCGAAGTAGGTTATTTTGTAAATGGCGTCTCAACAATGAATCCAGTAACCAACCGGAATGCATTAGCTCCTATTCATGAGGCTGTTGAAGAGATCCAGGTGTTGGCGGGTGGATATAATGCTGATATGGGAGGCGCTAATGCAGGTGTGGTAAAGACAGAGCTGAAAACTGGTGGTACATCTCTATCAGGTTCTTTCGATTATCGCGCGGATGGATTTGGAGACCCTACTGAGGGGAAAAGGTTTCTTGACACCTACAGTTATGGTAACCAATTGGCAGTAGCCACAATCAGTGGACCATTATTTTCTAAAAAAGCCCGATTTTTTCTTGCGGGAGAATATAATAACCAGGATGATGGCGCAGTTCGTTTTAGCGAAGGATATGAATTCAAGGATTTAGTGGATACAAATCCTGAGAATAGTGTTCATGATACCATTACATTGGCATATCCGGATGGTTTTACGCCAAATCAGGCTGATAAATCCTACAAAGTCAATGGTACTATTACATTAGACCTTCCGATTCGCCTGAATATCAGTGGCTTGTTTACCGGTCGTAAATATGACAGAGTTGCCAGAAATAAAGCACCGATGTTAAACACTCTCAATGACAGAAGTCAGTATTATGAAACATCTACAATGTTGTTGAACGCTAAAGCTACAAAAATATTTTCGTCTAATACTTATTTGAACTTAAGGGCGAGTTATTATCAATATGAGAGAGAACTTGGTGATAGTTGGTTTGGAAATGACTGGCAAAAGTATTATGATAGCACTGCTGTGGCAGACTACACTAATGGAGACGTCGTTTATAGAGATTCATGGAGTGATCAATATGATTATAGAATAGATGGGTTCCCTATTGAGAGAAATGGTAATCCGCTTAATTTGTATCTTCATGAGAACCACAAATATATCGGGCTTGCCGCCGATTTTATAACTCAGTTTGGAAAATATCATCAATTACAGACAGGTATGGACTTCAGGGGCTATACTATTCGTTATTTTGATATAGCTCCTTCAGTGATGGATTATACTGCTGAAGTTGGTACATTTGGTTATAAAACTTATGGAAGTATGGCTGCAGTACCCGCTGACATCTGGATGTTAAATGGTGGCGTTGACGCCTATGGTTATGATATCTACGGAGAAGAAACAGATGATATTACCAGGTATACAGATGCTGATGGAAAGAGTCTTGGTTATGTTGACGGACCCAAGAAACCGGTTCAGGCTTCTGTATATTTCATGGATAAAATCGAGTATCAAGACCTGATCATTAACGCCGGTGTGCGTTTAGATTATTTTGACTCCGATGATAGAGAACTGAAAAACCCGGCAGATCCGGAAGTTGACAGTGAATCCAGTATGCTTGCCGAGAGCGCCTGGAAAGATAAGGCTCCGGAAGTAATCATAAGTCCCCGTATAGGATTATCATTTCCTGTTACTGACAGAACAGCTTTTTATATGCAGTATGGTAAGTTTGTACAGATGCCGAGTTTGAATAATGTATATTTTAGCAATTATACTTTAGCGCGGCAGATTGTCCGTCAGGGTTACTACTTTATTGATCCGGTCGGGTTTGGACTTGATCCTTTGGAAACAACCTCTTATGAAGTTGGATTCAGGCAACAGGTTGCTGCGAATGCAGCCTTCGATGTTACGGCATTCTATAAAAACATCAGGGGTTTAGTGCAAATCATCAATCAGAGGATTGAGCCGACAGCTGCAATCCCGGGTAATTATGAGCGTTTTGTTAATGGTGATTTTGCAACCACAAAAGGTATGGAATTTCGTTTAACGCTGCGTAGAACGAATCGACTTGCTACACAGATGAACTATACCTTTACTAATGCTGAAGGGACACAATCCAATAGCCATTCTGCTCAGGGAGCGTTGTATTTCAATGCCCAGATGCCGACTACGATTAATCCTCTGGATTATTCCGCAGCTCACACCGGTTCTATTAATCTTGATTACCGCTTTGGTAAAAACGATGGTGGTCCGATTCTTTCCCAATCGGGTATGAATTTGTTATTTAAATTCTCGAGTGGCCATCCATATACGCATGTTAATGTAAATATCGGTGGACAGACAGATCCTTATACCGCCGGAATCGATTACATGCTTGATACGAGAGATCGTTTGGCGGCAGAGCCAATCGGTTCATCCACAACCCCATGGACATTTTACACCGATTTACGCCTTGATAAAGCATTTCAGATTATGAATTTTAGAATTACTGCTTATGTGTTAGTGAATAATCTATTCAACCGTAAAAACGTCATAAATGTTTTTGAAAAAACCGGAAGCGCGGATGATGATGGATTCCTGAGTCAGCCTAATTATTCAGCTACAACTATTAAAGCCGAAGGCGGGCAAGAGTACATCGATTTGTATAGCGCTATAAACCTGGCAAATGGTCAGGCTTATTGGGACAGCATAGGGCGTGAACTGTATGGAAATCCGCGTCAGATCTTCTTTGGTCTAAAACTCGATTTCTGATGTATAAGGTAATTTTTTAGAATTGGTACTACTTATGGAGGAAATAATATGAAAATCACAAAAATAGTATTGTGTGTTTCACTTATCGTTGTGCTGCTATTTGCAACGAGTCTGATGGCAAAATCGGAGAAAGGTTCTGCTTCACAGGGCCCATTTCTCGCTAAAGCAGCAAGCAGTCAAGTAACACGTACACTTTCTAATATCTCCAATTGGAGTTATTGGATGAATTATAATGGGATGTCGGGAATAGATCCGAACAGTAATTCCGGAGGTATCTATCCCCGCGGTACCGCGGGAGCCATTTTCCAGGATGGATTTATCTGGGGTGGTAAAGTTGGTACTGAAATTCGCGTCGGTGGTCAAACTTATAATGTTGGGACAACGCAGGGATGGATTAAATCTGATGGTACTGCTGTAAGTAAAGATGAACCGCGGGCCAGAATTTATCGGATTCGTCCGGATTATGAGACATTGACTCACGCGATGGTCGTTCAGGAAGCGGCGGAAGCCAATATGGTTAGCGCCACGGCTGTTACGGAAGCAATGACCGATGAAATTATTGCACAGTATGAAACCGACTGGAATGAATGGCCGGCTGATTTAGGCGCTCCGACCTATGCAGATGGTACGCCGGGTATCGCCAATGCCGACCAGGTTGTTTGGTTTGTTTGTAATGACTTGGACAGAACAAATTGTATGGGTCTCTACGGTTCCGAACCTATCGGTATTGAGCTTCAGGTTACGGCCTGGGCGTATGCGCAACCGGGCGCTCGTCTCGGGCAGATCATCTTTAAGAAATATAAGATGATTAACAAATCCGGTGCAGACGTTACAGATATGTATGTTGCACAGTGGTGCGATCCGGATTTAGGTGAAGCCGGCGACGATCTCTGTGGATGCGATACGACATTAAGCATGGGCTATGCGTATAATGGATCGGATACAGATTCCAAATATGCCGCATTCGGTTTGGCTCCGGCGGCAATTGGTTATGATTTCTTTCAAGGTCCGGTAGTTGGCGGAGAACCTTTGCCGATGACCGGTTTTTCCTGGTTTGCTGCCGGTTCGGCAATTAGCGATCCGACACTCGGCGAGTATGAAGGTACACTGCAATGGTACAATATGCTGTTGGGTAACACACCTACGGATAATATGACAAATCCTACTCCCTGGACAGTGGGAAATGAAGGTACTGAGGAAACAATGTTTCCAATGGCTGGTGATCCTGTAACCGAAACCGGCGATCTGGATGCACATGCCAGTTTCTTCTCACCCGGCGACCGTCGTATCGCTCTGTGCTCCGGACCATTTACATTTGCAGATGGTGAATCACAGGAAATCGTCGTAGCCGTCGTGGGTGGATTAGGTGACTCAAGGTTCAGTTCGATTACTGATATGAAAATGACTGACGCAGTGGCCCAGGTTATTTTTAATGGAAATTTTGAAGGTGTGCCGAAAGCGCCTACGGGACCAAAGGTCACAGCCAGAGCATTTGAAGATAATATCGTGTTAGAATGGGGTTCTGACCATAATGCTGTAGCAGCTACGGAAGAACCGGTAATTGCCGGATACTCGTTCGAGGGTTACAATGTTTATCAATTACCCTCTGCTACAGCAACTAAGGAGCAGGGTAAGCTGCTGGCTACATACGATATTGTAAATGGCGTTAAAGTTATTGAAGGAAATCGCTTCGTACCGCAATACGGACAGATTGTAAATATTCCTGTTCAATATGGAGCCGATTTTGGCGTAAAACGCTTTTTCCGGATAGAAAAAGATTACCTGACAGGTGATCCGCTTTATGAAGGAAATACTTATTACTTTGCAGTAACTGCCTATAATTATCATCCAAGTCCTGAACTGATCGAAGATAAGGCTCTGGAATCAACGCTCATTAATATGTCGGTTATTATTCAGGAACCCCTGCCTGGTAATATTGGTGTTTTGGAGGAACCGATTGGTGGTGAATATGAGTTAGCACATTCAGCCGGTACAGCCGACGGTGGAGCGGGTTATACGGTAATTGATCCTTATGCCCTGACTGGTCACGATTATGAAGTATTCTTCAATCAGCAACATTACTATCGTGATGTGGATGGAAAATGGAAGATGACTAACTATCCTGATTCTGTTGGAAAAGCCCTTGGGAAGGTAATGGATGCTTCACCTTCATCGATAACCGGATCTGTACTCGCCTCTGCTACAGTTGGGACTTATGATCTGATTTTTACATTAGATTTGGATGCTGGTGACAACTGGATTGATGGTTTGAGAATTGATCTTCCTGCCGATGTGACGGTAAACACTTGGTCTATGTCCGGATCTTATGGAACTTACGGAACAGCCGAAGGTCAAAATTGCGTTAATATGGATGGGACTCTTGATGAGTCGAATTCAATAACCTTTGGTGATTCTACACGCACCGGATTTGGATGTATTGAGGGTACCGTTATCGTTACAGTTAACGTACAACCATTTGTACTTCCGAAGACAGTGGGCTATGCTGTGTATGATGATGGATATGACGGCACAGTAGTTGACGCTGAAGGTACGATTACCTTAACAGAGTTGGGCTATGAATTTAAGTCGGTATCTCACTGGAATGTTAAAGACTTAACAGATGGTGTAGTGGTTCTTGAAGACCAAAAAGTTGTTTCCGGAAAAGATGTTGACACGGGAGGACTCGAAGGAGCAACCGCGGGCGGTATTGTCGATGGTTTTCAGGTTGCTATTAATGCCAGTTATGATGCGCCAACCGATTTTACAGCATATACACATACAGGACCTAATAGGACAACTCCGGATGTATTCGACCATACTCGTGCCAATGCCTGGTTGAATTATGACCAGGCTGGTAAACCTTTCATAATTACATCTTATGCGGATCATGGTTGGGGGCCCTATGGACCAACTGCCACAGCATGGGATTCTTATGACAATGCTGCCGATGGAGCACAACATGGTACTCAGTCAATGAATTTACTGCAATTGGATGTGGAACTCCGGTTTACCGGTGAATATGATACACCAATAGCTACATCCGATACTACTACCTATCATCCCATTAAAGATGGAACGGGTTCTTTAGCTACCTTAGCTAGTGCACGTTATTATGATATCAAAGACCATCCGGATGCTAATAATCCCGGAACCGGCGAGCCTTTCCTGGTTCGGATTCCTTTTGAGGTATGGGATGTAGACAATAATAAGCAAATATCAATTGTCATATACGATCGTTGGGGTAATCCCACCAAAGCCGATATGTACGCTTTCCATCCTGACAACCGGGTGTACTGCTGGTTCTTAGAAGAGGATTATGCAGCAACACTCACCGATCCGGTTGCTAATACCAACAGTGATCTTCTTACCTGGAGTACGGTTTTCTGGAATTGTGCCTGGACACAAGGAGATAAGGTAGTATTTCAGTATGACAATCCAATCCAGTTAGGAGTAGATAAGTTTACTTTCTCGACAACAGCTCCGGTTTTAGGCGATGCTGAAGCTGCAAAAGAAGCTGCCAAGAAGATCAATGTCTTCCCGAATCCATATTATGCATATAATGCACTTTCGACGAATCCTTATGATAATTATGTATCATTCACTCATCTGCCAGTGAAAGCAACCATTCGTATCTTCAACCTTGCGGGTGTCTTAGTCAGGAAGTTAGAGAAAGATGATACTTCTCAATTTATGCAATGGAATCTTGCAAATGAAGCGAATCTTCCTGTAGCCAGCGGTATGTATATTGCACATATCGACCTGCCGGATCTTGATATGGAGAAGGTATTGAAGATTATGATAATTCAGGACAGACAGATTCTTGAGTACTATTGATATGATGGGAAGTAATATGAATAATATGGTTGTCAAAACACAAAAGGAGAAAAATATGATAAATAGGAATATATTCAAGAAATTGACAATTTTCCTTGTTGTAGTATTTCTGTGCAGTACTTTTGTTTATGCCGGCGACGCCAGTCGGGTCGGCACAGCAGCAGGTGCGCAGGTTCAGGTACCGGTAGGAGCCAGAGCAATTGCTATGGGCGGAGCTGACATTGCCAGTGTAAGTTCAATAGATGCTCTCTACTGGAATCCGGCAGGTTTAGGAAATATGGAAGCAAGAACCGCAGGGAATTTTTCAAGTCAAAACATTATCGCTGATATTAATGTGAATTATTTTGCATTAGGTTTTAACACCGGAAAACTTGGTGTTATTGGATTCAGCTTAAAGAGTTTTAGCTTTGGAGATATCCCAATTACAACCCGGGAAAATATGGATGGTACAGGTAGTATGTACTCTCCCACTTTTGCAACAATGGGTATGACTTATTCCAGAAGTCTTACTGATCATGTAAATATTGGTGTCACAGGCAAACTGGTTTATGAGAGTATTCCAAGAGCCTCCGCTACCGCTTTTGCTGCTGATCTTGGTATCCAGTATAAAAACCTGATGTCAATTGATGGATTGGGTTTAGGTTTTGTGATAAAGAATGTTGGAACCAACATGCAATATGATGGTTCTGCCTTGCTTACCAAAGCCCGTGACAAGGATGAATCTTATGATGATTATCGATACAGACCGTCTTCATCAGATCAGCTACCTTCAAGTTTAGAGATGGGGCTTAGCTACATGAAGAATATTGGTGTTGGTAATCTCCTGGTTTGTACTCAGTTTCAGAACAACAACTTCGAGCAAGATCAGATTAAGATCGGAGCTGAGCTAGAATTGATGAATCTTTTATATGTTCGTGGAGGATACAATACGATTATGAAGGATCCTGATAATCCTGACTTTGGAGAATCAGTTTTTAGCTTATCGCTTGGAGCAGGCTTGAAATATAGTGTTGGGGGCGTTAAAATGATGTTGGATTATGCATATCGTCCCATGCAGTATTTTGGGAACAGCAATGTATTTTCGATAGGATTTGACTTCTAATTCTTTCGTAAATATATAAAAATGAAAAAAGACCGGTATATTTAAATACACCGGTCTTTTTTCTATATCCTGATGCAGGAACAACATGACCGAAGTAATCTTTTTTACGCCGGGCTACATAGATAAACATCTCCGGCAGCTGCCGGTTTGCAGTGACATGATCAATAAACAAACTCGCTCTTGGGTGTATAGTGATAAGAAGATGAGTGGATTCGTAAGTTTTAAGTTTAGCCGGAAGGACTTCTGAAACGCATTTCAAAAATCGAATTACAAATTCCAAATAAATTATTAAACCATTAAACTAAATATTTCGGAACTCATCCATATAAAGTGGGTAAGGTTTATTCTTGTTCTGGGGCTCGGCTGCGGAAAAACATTAACCATCGAATTTATTCGATGGAATAGAATAGTTTCTACCGGTAGTCCCGACTTTAGTCGGAGTAGTCACCGAATAAATTCCCTAAGGGACAGGCGGTTTGCGTTGACGGGAGCATCAAATCCACTCAATAAATTGAGTGGTTAATGTTTATAATTTAGCTTCGGGGTTGTAGTGTGGAAGGGTTACAGAGTAAACTTGTTGCCAAAAGGAAATTATAAAACTTGACATATTTGCGGCTGAGTAGATATTATGTTTAAAAGTGAGTGTTAGCCCTTATCGGTATCCCTTCTTAATTTTAGAAGACCAAAAATAACACTAAAAGAAGGGAGACCGATATGACTCACAAGAAACAATTTAAAGATTTGG
>JAHJGX010000065.1 GCA_018824205.1 bacterium | reverse complement strand
TCTTATTACGATGCCAGTTGGAGCGGAATTAATCATTAATGAAGTACCGGTTGCGAAAACCCCGGTGACTGCTTTTAAACTCATGTCCGGTCAACATTTAATTACCATCCGGGCAGAGTACTATAAAGACACCCAGGAAATGATTGTCATTGAGGACGGGAAAACACTTGATAAGAATATTGCCCTGTCTCCCAATTTTGGAACATTGTCAGTTCAGGCAGCGCCCAAAGGAGCCAGGATATATATAGATGGGAAACTCAGAGGGAATTCCCCGGCAATAATTGAGCCGGTTCTGGTAGGTTCACACGACTTGAAAATAGAAGCCGGAAAGTATTATCGGACGGAAGAGCGGAAAGTCTTCATCGGTCTGGGGCAAACGGAAGTCATTCAAACGGCGTTAAAGGAAAAGATCGGTGATCTGATGATCTCCACGAATCCGCCGGGTGCGAAGATACTCATCGATGGTGATTACTATAAATTGAATAATGGTACTGTTGCCACAACGCCGATTAAACTATCTAAAGTTTGGTCTGGAAAACGAACAATCACGTTTGATCTGCCGGGCTATACAAATGGCAAAACTGAGATTGATGTCCTTGAGGACCAGGTAAATGTCGTCCGGGCTTCATTGAATAAGGTTGTATTTATTAAACCACGGGAGGAAGCACTTTGGATGTCGGCAGTATTCCCTGGATTTGGGCAATTGTATGAAGGGCGTTATGTGGCATCGTTTTCTTACTTTGGAGCAGAAGCAGTGCTTACATATCTATTGATTAATCTGAAAAGTTCTCATACCAATCTGGAATCTGATTACCAAAGACTCAGAGAAGATTATGAAAACCTAAACGGTACAACAGAAGAGATTCAAGCAGCCTGGAACAGTGTGGAAAATGCCTATAATGATATGGATGGCAATTATAAACTTCAGCAGCTAGTTACCGGAGCGATGGTGGGTGTGTATCTGTGGAATATTCTTGATTCCTGGTTTGTTCATGCCCAAAATTGCTGACAATAAACTACAGGCATCGTTTTACAACACTAATGACGGTTTTGGGGTATCACTGGGAGTGAAATTGCCGTGAAGTGGATTACTCCCATAGTGTTGATAGTCATCTGCATAATGCTTTCCTGTTCACCACGGAATGAACTGAAACCGCCGACGAATCCCTATGATCCCGATAATCCGGATTATGAATTACCCCATGCTTCCGTTATTGGCGAAGTTGATTATGGCGAAGTAATCGATACATCGGCTGTGACAATCATCTGGCAAGGTAACGAAACCGCCTATGAATTCAGTTATCGCTATGATCTTGATATAGTGGAAACGGATTGGTCAGTGTGGACTCGTGATACCAGCGTTACACTACGCTATCTCGATGAAGGGAATTATCAGTTTGACATCAAAGCCCGGACCAATCAAACCGTACCAGTGGAAGGTGATGCCAATTCGTTCCACTTTTCGGTAGATGCGGTAAAGGGTCCGGCAGTGCGTTGCTTTCCAATATATCAGAGTATATCTGTTGGCCAGGAAAGCGAAATTGAGATCATTGCTGAGGAAGTTGATAGTCTGATGGGAGCGGAAGTACATCTGACATTTAATCCAGCGATTATTCGGGTAAAAAGTGTTGCCTACAGTCCGTTTCTGTATGAGGATTTGGCAAATGGAGTGTCGTTCAAAGAAATCGATAATGTCAACGGCACTGTTGATATGGTGGTTGTGCGAAGTTCGGGATCAGAACCAACAGTTTCCGGTACCGGCGCTATAGCGATTTTAGAGATTGAAGCCTTGTCAGCCGGATCGACTGATATAGAAATCAATACATCAGTATTTAAAGACCGGAATAATGATCTGATCGATGTTACTCAGCGAATAAACGGGATTATTGTTGTTGAATGAGAAAATCATGAAGCAATTCATTAAATATATGTATATCCTCTTATTGATATCGCATTTAACAAGATTCGAGCAATGCAAATGAGAATGAGAAACTCCATACTCATTTTAATTTCTGTTCTATTATTCTTCGGAGCGAATAGCGCCTATTCTCAGCAATTTACTGAGTTGACGGGGGGCAGTCTAACAGGAGTTAGTAGTGGATCGGTTGCATGGGGCGACATTGATAACGATAATGATTTAGATTTAGTAATATCAGGCAGAACAGCTGTAAAGATCTACCGTAATGATGGTACTACTTTCTCGGGAGTTTCTTTAGATCTCCCTGAAATGGATAATACATCAGTTGACTGGGGAGATTATGATAATGATGGCGATATAGATTTACTAATAACCGGGGAATTTATAGGAGAGTATCAGGGATCGTCAGCTCCATTCAACCAGTTAACCAAAATTTATAAAAACATCGATGGTCAATTTTCGGATTCCGATATATCATTACCAAAGGTTTATGGTGGTAGTGCAAAATTCGGAGATTGTGATAACGATGGTGACCTTGATATTATTTTGACCGGTGGTATTAACATAACGTCCTATGAAGGATTTACAAAATTACTTAAAAATAATAATGGAAATTTCTCACAAACAGATGACTACTTTCAACCTTTAAAAAATAGTTGCGTAGATTGGGGAGATTACGATAATGACGGCGATCTCGATATTCTATTAAGTGGAATGGAACAACAGTACACATATGGCAAAACTTATATTTATCGAAATCAAGGAGGTCAATTTTCCCAAATCAGCAGTAATATTGACGGAGCTCATTCGGGTACTGCAAAATGGGGGGATTATGATAGTGATGGCGATCTCGATGTTTTAATTGTCGGAGATAAAGGTTCCCATAATTATATATCTAAAGTATATCGAAACGACTCTGGGAGTTTTGTTGATATTAATGCCAACCTGCCTGGACTATATGATGGATCAGCCGATTGGGGAGATTATGATAATGATGGCGACCTCGATTTTATGATGGCGGGTTCAACGGAATTAGGCAATTCAAACACAAAACTATATAGAAATGATTCTGGAATTTTTAATGAAGTTGCCTCTGGTCTATCTTCGGCTTCTTATTCTGCACAAGAATTTGGAGATTATGATAATGACGGCGACCTCGACGTCCTTCTTACAGGCGGTTTTTCTCAAATTTACAGAAATAACAATTTGACCTTGAATACCATCCCATCTCCACCATCTGGATTGATTGCATCCGTAGTGGATTCTAATACTACTTTGAGTTGGGATAAATCTACCGATGCTGAAACCCCGCAGAACGGACTGACCTATAATCTTAGGGTCGGTACTACACCCGATGGCTGTGAAAGAAAATCACCCATGGCGGATTGTTCATCAGGTTATCGGAAAGTGGTCCAACTCGGAAATGTAAATCATTGCACTTCATATACGATAAAGGAACTTCCTGAAGGTAAATATTACTGGAGTGTTCAGGCGATTGATAACGCATTCGCTGGCTCCGCCTGGGCTGTAGAAGATAGTTTTACGATCAATATTACTCCACCGAATGCTCCAGGGAATCTTACCGCCACTCCCGGCAATCAGCAAATCACACTTCGCTGGGATGCAAATACTGAATCTGATCTGCATAAATACAACATTTATAGAGATACATCATCACCGGCAACGACGTTGATTGATAGCGTGGTTGGCTCACCGCCGGATACATTTTATGTAGACAACGAATTGACAAACGGGCAGGTTTATTATTATCGAATTACGGCAGTTGATGAGGCTGGGAATGAGAGTGGTTTCTCGAATGAGGTCAGCGCAATTCCGGAGCAATTCACCGAGCAGACGGGAATCAGTTTAACGGGAGTTATTGAAAGTTCCGTTGCCTGGGGCGATTATGACAATGATGGCGATCTCGATATTTTACTATCAGGATTCTCGTCTGGTTCAAAGATTTACCGCAATAATGATAACAATTCATTTACGGAGCAGACGGGAATCAGTTTAACGGGAGTTAGTTACAGTTCTGTCGCCTGGGGCGATTACGACAATGATGGCGATCTCGATATCTTGCTCACTGGAAATACTGGTAGTTCTTATGTTTCCAAGATTTACCGCAACAATGGTGACAATTCATTCTCAGAGCAGACGGGAATCATTTTAACCGGAATCGAAGTAGGTTCCGTAGCCTGGGGCGATTACGACAACGATGGCGATCTCGATATCTTACTCACAGGAAGCTCAAGTGGATATATTTCCAAGATTTATCGCAATAACAGTGACGATTCATTCACAGAGCAGACGGGCATCAGTTTAACTGGAGTTTACAACGGTTCGGTTGCATGGGGTGATTATGACAACGATGGCGATCTCGATATTTTGCTCACAGGGTGGACAGGTAGTACTCGTGTTTCCAAGATTTACCGCAACAACGGTGATAACTCATTCACCGAACAGACGGGAATCAGTTTAACAGGAGTATATATGAGTTCCGTTGCATGGGGCGATTATGACAACGACGGCGATCTCGATATCTTGCTCACAGGAGCTTCAAGTAGTGAATGGATTTCTAAGATTTATCGCAATAACGGTGACGATTCATTCACAGAGCAAACAGGAATCAGTTTAATAGGAATTCATATCGGTTCCGTTGCTTGGGGTGATTATGACAACGATGGCGACCTCGATATATTGCTTACAGGACAGTCGGGTAGCAGTACGTACGTTTCCAGGATTTATCGCAATAACAACCTGACGCCGAATTCCGTCCCAACCGCGCCATCCGGATTGACTACTTCGGTGACAGATTCTAATGCTACTTTCAGTTGGAATAAATCCACTGACACCGAAACACCACAGAATGGATTGACCTATAATCTATATGTCAGCACGACTCCGGGTAGTTGTCAGGTCAAATCACCTATGGCGGATATTTCATCAGGTTATCGAAAAGTCGTTCAACTTGGGAATATGAATCATTGCAATTCCTATATTCTGAAAAGTATTCCTGATGGCAAATATTACTGGAGCGTGCAAGCGATAGACAATGCGTTTGCAGGTTCATCCTGGGCCGCTGAAGATAGTTTTAAGATAGATACAACTCCACCAACTGCTCCCCAAAACATCGCCGTCACACCTGACAACCAGCAAATCACTCTCCGATGGAGCCAGAATTCTGAATCCGATCTGGCAAAATACCGTATTTATCGAGATACATCCTCACCAGCCACGACATTAATTGACAGCGTTGTTGGTACACCGCCAGATACGTTCAGTATCGATGGTGGATTGACAAATGGACAAACGTATTATTACCGAATTACTGCGGTTGATATCGCATGGAACGAGAGTGAGTATTCAAATGAAATTCAAATTGCACCAATTGGTTTGATGGGTTACTATCCGTTTAATGAAAACGCAAACGATGAAAGTGGATGCGGTAATAACGGACAGGAAAGTTTAACCACATTTACGTTCGATAGATTTGGTAATGATAATAGCGCTTGTTTATTTAATGGTATTGACTCTTATGTTGATGTTCGAGGTACTAACTATCAGACTCTTGGGAATCCTTGGAGAGATTTCTCATTTTCATTCTGGATTAAGCATAATGTCACCAGTGTTATTCAGGACTATATTGGTAAGCAATCGAGTTCATCGCAGAAAACCTTTCGCATATTTAGAAATAAAGACGATAAACTGGAAATCAGTTTATCATTAAACGGAGTAGATTCATCATCATTTATTTCAACTATTAATTACTCATATAGCGAATGGTCGCATATAGTCTTGACCCGAAATTCGCAAACCGGATTGGTCAAAATATATCAAAACGGTCTATATATTGAAGATAGTGGCAATTTCTTTGATAGCATGATCGGAGACTTGTTTGAAAGTGATCAATCTTCATTGGTATTTGGACGTTTAAATTATTCTGTACCATTAAATACTTTGAATGGTGTATTAGATGATATTTACATCTATAACAAGGTTGTTTCAGATACAGATATTGATTCACTTTATCATTTGAATGGTTGGCCAATAGTATCACCGCCCCAAAACCTCACCGCTACTCCCGGTAATCAACAAATCACTCTCCGCTGGGATGCGAATTCTGAATCCGATCTTGCGAAGTATCGTATTTATCGTGATACATTATCACCAGCAACAACTCTAATCGATAGTTTAGTTGGTACACTACCGGATACAGTTTATATTGATACAGGATTAACAAACGGACAAACCTATTATTACCGAATTACTGCGGTTGATGACGATGGAAATGAGAGTGGGTTTTCGGATGAAGTCAGTACGACACCTTCTTCTTTCTTAGGCCAAGTTCGAGTTGTTGGCGGAACATTCCAGATGGGAAGCACAACAGGCGAAGATAACGAAACCCCGGTGCACTCAGTGACCATTGGCTCATTCTATATTGACCGAACTGAGATTACTTACGAAAAGTGGATAGATGTCCAAAGTTGGGGTTTGATGTACGGCTATACTGATTTATCCGCGGGCCAGAATGGCTACATTCCAAGTGGTACGAATAATCCGGTCACAGCAGTGAATTGGTATGATATTGTGAAATGGTGCAACGCGCGATCAGAAAAAGAGGGATCTACGCCGGTTTATTACACAGACAACACACTCGCTGACGTATACCGAATGGGTCAACTCGACCTTGCTGCAGACGCAGTGAAATGGACGGCAAATGGTTACCGTTTGCCAACGGAAGCAGAGTGGGAATTTGCAGCACGAGGCGGAACAAGTTCCAAGGGCTACACTTACAGCGGAAGCAACAATATTGACAGCGTGGCATGGTGCTCTGCCAACTCGGGTAACACCACACATTCGGTTTCGACCAAAGGGGCAAACGAACTTGGCTTGTATGATATGAGTGGCAATGTCTGGGAGTGGTGCTGGGATTGGTACGATGATTATGTCGCTTCCGCACAGATAGACCCGAAGGGTTCATCTTCAGGTACTTCCCGAACGGTACGAGGCGGTATGTTCTACGACCCTGGTTATTACCCCAATTTTGGCACCAACGGCTGTCGTGTTGCCCATCGCTACAACGGTCCACCATACGGCGCCTCCAATTTCCATGGATTTCGTTGCGTAATAACGGATAGTATTTCATCTGTTAGTTATTTTCCCGCTCCTCCCCAAAACCTTACTACCCAATCCGGCAATCAGCAAATCACTCTCCGTTGGAACAAGAACACCGAATCCGATTTCCTCTGCTACCGGATTTACGGTGGGACAAGTGCGAATCCAACAACCAAGATTGATTCCACGACTGGTGGAATCCTTGATACTATCAAAATCATCACTGGATTGACGAATGGCACAGTTTACTATTTTCGCATTACAGCTGTTGATTCTGTAAACAATGAGAGTGGCTTTTCAAATGAAGTCTCTGCGATTCCGGGTGATTATATTCGTCCTGTAATTCAGATTCTAACTCCTGGTGAAGGTTTCTCCATTCCCGAATATGAACCTTTGACAGTCACTTGGACTGCTACTGATAATATGGCTTTGGATTCTGTACATATCATTTATACAAAACAACCGGGTGGGTATTTGCATTTTGTAGGCAAGATTCCACTGGACTATTTACAATTCACCTTCAATGTTCCTGCAGGTATCACAGATCAGGCACAGGTTTACTTACATGGCTGGGATAGGGCTGGTAATGACACGCTGGTCAATAGCCCCTATTTTTCCGTTACAGATAACACACCGCCGGATTCGGTAGTAATCACTAATTTAGATACTTGTTCGGCTGGACACGGAAAGGCAATAGAATGGATTTCTGGAGATAATTCTGGATCTTTCAAATCACATTATATTTATGCCTCAATTAATGACGAACCGTTCTCATATATTGATTCGGTGGATGGTGGTACATTTAAGTATGTTTGGAATGTTCCAAACATTGTATTAGATAGTTGTAGGATTAAGGTTGAATCTTTTGATCTGATTGGTCTTTCTAAGTCAGATACTTCGGAATACTTTTCAATTGTTGATGACACTCGACCACAAGTTGAAGTCTTGACACCACAAGAGGGTTTCTCAATTCCAGAATATGAAGACGTTACTGTCACCTGGGAAGCAACTGATAATGTTCAATTAGGTAGTGTTGCTATATATTATTCCAACGATGGAGGTCACAGTGGACGATTAATGGGGATTGTTTCGCCAGATACAAATTATTATACATTTCAGATTCCTTCGGGTGTTACCGATAGTGCTACAATCCAGGTAAAAGCCAAGGATATTAGTTTTAACACAGGTTATGATTTTAGCCCGTTATTTTCAGTCACCGATAATACACCACCGGAAATAGCCCTGCTGACTCAGTTGCAAGGTTCTGAATTTGCGATAGGTTCTATAATTCAAATCGAGTGGATCGCTACTGATAATGTTGAAGTGACCACAATTGATTTACTGTACTCGATAGATTGGGATTATTGGAGGAGTATTGTTGTTGGAGAAGAAAACGATGGCGAGTATCAATGGTTAATTCCGAATGATCCATCAGATCAATGTCGGCTGAAAGTCGTTGCTCATGATGCTATTGGAATAGCCGAAGCCATCAGTGGCGATCCCTTTTCCATTGTGGTTGAATACCCGTTTATGACTTCAGGACCATCGACGATCAGTCAGCGTGATTCCATCTGGCTGTATTTTGATCAAACAATGGATACTGAGAAGTTTCCCAATGGATTGACAGTTCACAGTAAGTTTATTGATGATGATCAAATCCATTATGAGTTTGTTGAAAATGATCGCCATGTTGCACTTTTCTGTGACAATTCGTTCGCATCGGCTGATACATTAATTATTATTCTGTCTGCTGATAATGTGACCAACGTTTATGGGTACGGACTCGATGGGAATGGGAACGATACTTTTGACGGCGCTCCGATTGATAATGATACTGCCCAGGTTATAATAAGATATTCTGCGGATTTTGATGACAATGATCAGATCAACTGGGATGATTTGGTGATATTATCAGATGCCTGGTACGGCCGGGATTATCGGTATGAATTGGGTCCGGTGATCGGCGATCCGCCTCATTTTCAGATTGCTTCTGATAGCCTGTTCAATATTGAAGACGCCATGACCTTTGGCCGGATGTGGAACTGGCAGTCGGCACTGGGGAAGCGGATCATTACAATGCCTCAGACATTTGCTGGGAGTGATATCATCACAGAACAGATCGGGAATACAATCGTTGTGCACTCTTCCCCGGTAAGCGGTAAGCGGGTTGTGGTCCAGTATGACTCAGAACGAATCACTGTTTGTAAAAAAGAGACGCAACTATCAAAACCATCGGAAATGACATTCAATCTATATGCAGAATGTCCTGATAGCGAGCGGGTGGAGTTTGTGTCCTATTCCTTTGATCAGAATCCAGTCGATGATCCGGTATCCTTTATCATTAATTCAAAAGAGCGTTATTCTGTAGATGTTAAAATCGGATTCGAGGGTATTAATGCCAGCGGTGAATTGGTCCAATCATCGGTCAGTATTGTCCAGTTTCAGCCGGTACCGGATAAATATGAACTTTATCCCAATTACCCGAATCCATTTAATTCATCTACAGTCATCGAATATGCCGTTCCGGAAAAGAGTAATGTTTCGGTTGAAATCTATGACCTGAGAGGCTATAAAGTCCGCAGCCTGGTTGGCAGTCCCCATGAAGCCCACTATTACCGCAGACTCTGGGACGCCAGGGATGATAATGGCCGCTTGGTTGCCAGTGGGTTATACTTTATGCGGATTGTGGCGGTTGGTGAAAGCAGGACATTTACCAAGACTAAAAAGATGGTGATGATAAGGTAAATTTCATTGGGTAGATACCCACGGTGGGGGCAAAATAAGGGCTGGCATTTACCCCAATGTCAGCCCTTTACATTTTAGAAACATACAGCGACTGAAGACTGCCATCGGGGACGGTCTGGCGTTCGCAGCCACAATTGAAAACAACTGCAAATAGTCCTTCTGGCGTGGCATAAATCATGTGATAACAACAATTCCGAATACCACAGGGATAAGACTCGCTTGGTAGATATTCAATCAAATGTTCGCTGATTCCAGTTTCCCGGGTGATCAGCTGGATGTTCGTGAAATGGGGTTCGATAGTCATAGTGAGTTCCTTTCTATTTATTCTGTTTATTCTATTTCTCCCAGAATGGGCGGAGCCCGGATAGCGGCGGAGGGGATTTGCCGCTTGTCCGGGCTTCTTTTGATGTGGGGGTTAGTTGAGGATCGCCCAAAGGGATTTGGTGAATTGCCCCTCTTTACCGAGATAGGGAATTGCTTTTATAACTGTACAATTATCCAGGTAATTCTCAATACCGTCTTCCGGAATAAATATAGTATCATTTATGTGTGGAATTCCGGATTCAATGTTGAAACCTTCTACAACCTGAAAATCAGCGACGATATTATCGTTGGTCCAGAAACG
>JAHJGX010000007.1 GCA_018824205.1 bacterium | reverse complement strand
TTAAAAGTTCCTCTATATTCTTTTCCATTATATTAATATTCACTTTATATCTACTTTCCAATTTATTGACATAAGTCTCGCGAGCTGAAAGATCAATGAATGACTCATTTTCCTTTGAAAAGAGAATAAAGTCAATTTCTTTGGTTTCATTACCTTTGTCGATCACTATAAAAGTTATATCGTTTTCTGGAATTTGCTCTTGGAAAAATTCTTTAAGTTTTATACCTACTTTAATTTTTCGAAGCTTATGATTTGTTTCTGTAAAAAGTCTAATTTCACCTTTAATTTTATTCAATTCCTTTTTTCTTTTTTCCCAATAGTGCTTTGCGCCAATTATAACTTCTTTCTCGAATTGATCTTTATACTTTCGGTTTATATCAAATCCAATTGCTCTTCTGTTCATTTGCTGGGCCATAGCTAAAACGGAACCGGAACCAGCAAAAGGATCAAAAATAACATCATTTTTATCTGAAGAAATTGAAAGAATTCTTTCAATTAGCGGAAAAGGGAAAGGGCAAAAGTGATTCTGGCGGCCGTTACCCCAACCACGAATGGGAATACTAAATTCCCAAACATTAGAGGGGGGTTTGCCGATAGAATTATACCTTTCAGGGTATGTAAGCCACCAATTTTTATAATCAGCAATTTCACGAACTCTATCCAAATAATATTTATAATCGTCAGTTTTTGAAAAATATAAAATGTATTCAAATTGATTTTTAAATCGACCCTTCGCGTGCCAAGGCAAGTTCTTATATTTATTCCAAATTATTACGTCTCTGAGAATCCAAGTATTACCGCTTTTCAAATCAATTAGCTTTTTATGTATATCGAATGGCAATGGATAAGTAATACCTTTTCTTTTTATGGTATCCATTACTAACCATAGGGTTGTATGATCTTTTGAAATACTGTAGCAATCTTGCAAAACAAGTGCGATGTCATTCAAATATTCATCATAAGATTGCTTGTGTCCAATTTGCCGTTCAGCATTCTCATAATTCTTAACATCGAAATACGGAGGGGATGTTAGAATAAGATCAACTTTTTCAAACTTATTTTCAAGAAACGCTGCCCCTATATTTCTTGCATCTTCTATCAGATACAACATATCTTTTATCATATTATTCCTTCATAATATTGGGGATAATATCTGTGATAATCTAAGTAGCTTCTTAATTCGGAAGGTTCCATTTCAAAGCCCAGCATTTCAATGATTTTTTCTTCGTTCAGGGAATCCAAGTTCTTTTCAATGTCAACAATTTTTTTATCTAGCTTCATTTTTTCATAATAAGTAAGCAAAGGCACATCTATATTTACGACTTTATTCTCATCTATTTGGAAAAAACTATCTTCCTCAACGAGTTTATCCTGAAGATTGTCTTTACTAAATATTCCTCCAATTGTATACATTGGAGCGCCATCTTGATAGACAAATGAAAAGAGCTTTTCAAATTTTACGGGGTGATGCATTTCGTTATTTCTAAAAATATTGATGATTATATTTTGTATGATTAATGGATAATTCTCAAAAGTAATCTTCTTCACCTGTTTATATTGCTTTGATAAATATTCATCATATTCATTTATAAAAGCTTGCCTAAACTTTTGACCATCAAACAAAGAGTTTTGAATGGTTATATTAACCGTAAGAACAAATAAATCCAATTCGTTACTTCTATTTGCAATAAGCCGAATATCATTAAAAATTGCTTCAGTGTTAACGAACGATTTATATTGTTTATTATAACGGATCAAACTTGAATCATAATCAAACCAAATAAACGACTCTTTATCTAAATCATTCTTTGAGAGGAAATCAGTTGTTGACATAGGTTTAAATGTTATAAAGTCAAACGGCTTATTGAATTCAAATCGGTTATGCTCTTCTTTGTCATCTAATGAAACCATATCTCGGATGTTTAAATACTTATGAAAAAGAATAAAGTCGTAGTAATAAATCGATCCAAGACCAATATACCGATATTTTGATATATTAATATTTAAGGCATGTTGCATTTTCTGAAGCAACTCTATAAATATTTTTCGCTCAATTTGCTTTTTTGGTCTGAACATATAATTGATATTTTCAAAGCTGTGCTTATTCTTTTTCATCCAAGCCCTCACTTTCCCAGAAATAATCAAATGTCTTCTCTCCGACTTCCCAATTAGTTCGGACACCTAAAACCTTTTTCATAATGTCAACTTGTCTTTTGGGTTTGTAAAATGAAATTCTTGTTTGCGGTATTACAGGTCGGGTAACAATCTCAGGTGGTGTGAAAGTCGACTGATATTCTGTTTTAGAGTCGTCAATAGAAGTTTCAATAATTCCCTTTTCTTCTTCCCTATCCTTACTAATATCTTTCAATAATTCATCTATTTTTTCATCAATTTTCTCTTTTTGTTTATCATACTTATCCGATAGGAAATCAATAAAAGGTCTGGCCACTTTCACCATAAGGTTCAGTAAATGATGATAAACCTTGCCTTCTTTATTGAAACCGTTTTTCGAAGTATTAATAGGAAGTTTTGATGGATCATTTGTATTCAAAAAAACTACCCCCATAAAATCATTATAAAGTGAGTGAAACTTGGGAAGAAATGCTCTCTCTCCGGTCCAGCCAGTATCTTCTGAAGTATCATCAAAGATCACCAAACGTTCATTCATAAAAACATTCCAGCCCTGACGGCCTGGTTCTTTCTCCTTTCTTTTCATATCTTCTTTTAAATCCAACCAACAAAAAATGGTTATTTTTATTCCCTCATGTTCATCTTCAACTCTTACGGGCTTGAAATCATCAGATGTCTTAACTTTTATTTCAAAACCTCTTTGCTTTTCATTGTTTACAAAAAAATCAATTTTATCTTTTTGTATGTAGCGTGAATAGTATATCTTTACGGTTTCTTTTAAGTCTGTTTCAAATTTTGGAATGAAAGTTTCTTTTGTTTCGTACCGTAAGTTTTTTACTTTAATTTTGGTATAAGGTTTTTGCCCAATTATCAATCTGGTGGTTGATGTTTCGGTTAATTCTATGTCCCATATATCATTACCTTCTTCATCTTTTTTCTTTAGCCAATCGTTTACATCAATTTCAAGTTTACAATAATCTTTTCCGTCGTCTGTCTCGAAAACAATTAATTCCCCAAGCTTAAAAATCGATCTTTTTAGACCTATGCCGTACAATCCAATAGTAGGAACATTATTCAAAAAATCTTTAGTTCCAAATCGAAATACTTCTTCCTGGAGTTTCTTCTTATCAATACCGCCACAATTATCAAAAATGCTTAATTCATTTTTATCGAAATTTAATCGAATCTCTCTCTTTTCGTCGATTTCATTCCTTGTATAAGAATCAACTGCATTATCTAACAATTCAAGGATACAATCGCGTATAGTAATATCTCTTGTTAGTATATCGATAAACAATTTCTTCGTCGGTTGAAAACTAACCAATTCTGTCATAGTAAACACCTTATTCTTTTAATCATGAAATAATTTAGCATTCTCTATTGGTCATATAAATAAGAATCAAAGGGAAGATATTGATTATTGTCCCTATTATCAATTATTCATTTGTCGCATTTATTATTATATTTTCCCACGCTTTCTTCAACAAGACGGATCTCCTTCTCCGCCAGCCCATACAACTCATACACCAACCGGTCTATTTCGGTTTCAATGGTGATGGTGTTTTCTAATCGAGATATAAACTACTCACTATTCTTTTTACCGGTAATTCTTTTCATTTCGCGGTCAAAATCGGAAATATTCTTTTTATCCTCTGCTTTTCTGTATGACTCATATTCCATTTTTGCTTTTTGGATTGCTTCTTGATGACTTATTTTTCCTGAATGTGAAAGTAATTCCTTCTCACTTGTTCTTAAGAAATCATCTAATTTGTCTATCCAATCTCGCATTTTCATTAACCTGCCTGTTGTTGCCTGAAGTTCAGCAAAATCAAGATACATTGATACAATGAGATTTAACTGCTTTAATTCATTTTCAAAAAGATAATTTTTTGCAACTCCAACATCTCTCGTAGTAATATACTTGCCTTCAAAATGTGTCAGACCTAAAAATGGTTTGTCAGCATCTACTCTTTCAGATATCATTTCGGCGGCTGTTTTACCATGAATTGCAAAATGTATTTTATTTTGCACAGTTGCGAAAAAGTTTTTCGTCTGTTCAGCATCTTTTTGGTAATCAATACTTGTTGCGTAAATATCCGTTACTTTTTGATAAAAATTCCGTTCACTGCTGCGAATATCGCGGATTCTTTGCAACAGTTCTTCAAAATATCTCGACCTTGCCCCTTCTTGTTTCAGGCGGTCATCATCCATTGTAAAACCCTTTACAATGTATTCGTGAATCCGCTTTGTTGCCCACTGGCGAAATTGCGTTCCCTGTATTGATTTTACTCTGTAACCAACTGAAATAATGACGTCAAGATTGTAATATTTTACTCCCCTGGTTTGAGTTTTTCCTTCTATTGCACCGTGTTTGGTGGTATGTCGGAAATCCCGGCACACCACTTTCTCATCTAACTCACCTTCCTTGAAAATATTGCCGATATGTTCGTTTATGGTTGTTCGTCCTTTACCAAAAAGCGCTGCCATCTGTTGTTGCGTGAGCCAAACCGTTTCATCTTGCAAACGGGTTTGAATTCGAGTTTCATTATCTGACGTTTGGTAAATAACTATTTCTGAATTCTGTTGAGTTTCTCTATGCTTTGTCATTTAACAATCGCTTCCACAATCTTTATCTCCTCCGTCAGCCCATACAACATTTTAATTAGGAATCATCAATTAGGAATTACGAATTTTCATTGTTTTTATGATACTGCCCAAAATTTTCAATATTTCATCACAATCCGATAATATAATTTTGGTATTTTCTTTTGATAAATAGTCGCTATCTCGAAGTAAACGAAGCCAATAATGGGTTTCCCGTGCCTCTTTATATGCTATTGTCATTTTTGATTTAAAGTCTTTTTCAGATTGACCACCAATGGCTTCTTCTACATTTGCTCCAATGGATGTTCCACTTCGTAGAATCTGTTTAGATAATACAAATTCTTTTCTCTCATTCACTAAAAATTGATATAACTTCACAATCCGCAACGCAAACGAATAACTTTTATCTTGAATCACATTATTCTTCTTCACAATAATTCCTAATTCCTAATTCCTAATTCGTAATTTCTAATTCTTAATTGACGATTCAACAATTTCTATCTCCTCCTCAGTCAAACCGTAGAGTGTATACACCATCTGGTCTATCTCCCGTTCGGTCTTTTGAAGCCCATCTGCATCGCCTGCCTCAGATAACCTAGCAGCCCGTTCCGCCAGCTTGGTCAAACGCGATTTTTCAGCAGCCGACGCCAGAGGAATTGGGACTCTATTCATCAGATACCCTCGGAATTGCACACGGCCCGAATTCCACGGATCCCCCCATGACGGAAATGTAGATCTGTAGAACCAATCCATTGGGGTTGAGTTTAGGACAGAGAGAACGAATTGCGCGTCAGGCGTGAGAATGATGAAACCGGTCTTGTTGATGGCATTTCCTTCTGAATCAACATAGGCGTGAAGACGTTTCGATGTTTCATTGAACACGATCTTTGGTTCGTCAAATGCGGCGATGTAGGATTCCGAAGGATTGTTGTCCAACTCCAACCAGTGGTGCTGGCCGGTGGATGCACCATTGCGTGATGTCTTGCACTGCCCCCGGGCCTTCAGTTTCTTCTCGAACTGCGATAGCTGGCGGAGAATGGAGGGGTACTTCTTCAATTCCGTGTGAAATCCATATCGTACGATGATGACGTAAAAATTATGAAACTCGTGAGTCCATCGCTTTATGTCCTTGCCACGAATCCACGGTTTGATTAGCTCGGCGGATCTTCGATCCTCTCGAATGAGTTGATCGCGCCTATCTCTGTCAATAACAAAGGCTTCATTCAGTCCAGTCTTGATTCCGTAGTAGAATCTGCCGTTCACGTACTCACCCAACGGTATCCCTTTGGACCGTAGCTTTTCGACCAAAGCAAGGCCGTCGCTTCCTTCGAGCGACCAGCCATCTGCTTTAAGTTGCTCGGTCTTGTATCGAGTTCCGCGAGCTGTAAGGGATTGCGGTAGTGAACCAAATTCGGACTCGTCCTTGATAACGACAACAGGGAAATCGTGATCCGTTGACGGCACCGCTTTGGTGACGATGACGATCATAGGGTCTGTAGCGGCGGCGAACACGGGGAGTTCACAGAAGTCCATTAGCGACTCAATGCGTTGGGTGGTGAGGACTTGCCGCAAGCCTTTACCATACCCAGCACGCTGGAATTTGTTTGAACTGATAAACGTTAACACCCCGATGTCACGCAGAAGGTAAAGCCCCCTTTCGTAGAAGAAGCAGTAGATGTCGCCCCGCGAGGCATAGGTCTTGAAACGTCTCTTAAACTCAGCTTGTTGCTCAGTTCGGGCAAACTTCTCGACTGAAACATACGGCGGATTGGCTATTACTACATCAAAGCCGCCTTTTTCACGAAATACATCGGCAAAATAGAGTTTCCAGGGGAAGAAGTTGCGCTCTTTATTGCCGTGGGTCATTTCCCGCAGGTCGGTTTCTATCTCTTGGGCTTCCCGTGGTGAGATGTTCTTTTTCTTTTCCAGTTCACTGTGAAAAATATTGTAAATAGCGGTTTCGACATCCTGACGTTTTTTCTTTTTCTCTTTGGGGTGTTCGGCGTTAAAGAAATCAGCCTGTTTTTGGTGCAGGTCATCTATGAGTTTGTCTAATGAAGCACCGCCTGCAAATAAATTTTCCTGATCATTCTTCTTTTCGATATCCAGTGATATGCCGTGAAACTCCTCAATGAGTGAATTGCCCTGCATAATTTTATAATCCAGATTCGGCAGTGCTTGGATGGTTGTATAATCGTCTTCATCAACCACCAATGAAAGCCAAAGCCGAAGTTTGGCAATCTCAATCGCTCCGGGATCAATATCCACACCATAGAGTGAATTTTGGATGCAGTGGCGTTTGAAGCTATAGATTGTTCTATCTTTTTTGGACTGCATCGTCTGCGTCGATGCTCCATCAACACAGTTGATGGACTCCATAGTCAAATAAAGCGACAAAACAGTTCGTGCTTTTACAATTTCGTTGAGCATTCCCACCGGGAAAGCACCGGAGCCAATTGCCGGGTCGCAGACTTTGATGTTTGCCAGGGCGTCATCCAATAATTGTGCATTTTCCTTTATAGAATCCATGAGAACTGGTTTGTAACTTTTTGTGCCGGACTCAATAGCCGTTTCCAGTTCCAGAACGATGTCTCCCTCACGGATAAGCGTTTCGATGTCTTCTTTTGGCACTGGTTCACATTCTGTATCCAGATAGTTGATGAGCGATTCCTGGCACATGTAGTGGACAATGGTTCTTGGTGTATAGTAAGCGCCCTTGCCTTTACGCAGGTTTTCCGGCAATAAGTTTTCAAACACTTTACCCAGCATTTCGGGGTCAACGGCCACCTCTTTTTCCAGCGGTTCATCTTCCCGAACGGTAAAGTTGTATTGGTCAAATGTTCTAAACACATCCGCAATCAGATCATTATCAATTAGGATGTCGGTTTCTTCCCAATTATAGTCATTCAGCGGTTCAAACAAACCACCATTCAAAAATGGTATTTTGCAATTGAACCGGCTGTAAATATCATTATGACGTTCGCTAGCAAGCGCTTCGTAAAAAAACGGTTCTAATACATCGTTAAAGAAGTTTCCGTAATCGGTAAATTCTTTCTTAAACAGCCGATGCAGGAAGTTTTTTGGTCCCGTTCCCCAGTCTTTGAAATTTCCGTTTTCGTCTTTGCCAACCCCCAGCCAGCCCTTCTTTTGCAGGAAATAGAGAAAGACAATCTGCCCCATCAGTTTTTTTGCAAAATTGGCAGTGTCAATGGATTTGGTTTCAAATTCCTCTGCAATCTTCGGGTCTTTGGAGACAATATCATTCAGTTCATTCCAGAGTATTTCAAACTGACTGCGGTAATCCTTGTAAAACTGTTTGGTTACCGCATCCACGCTGAAGGCGGTTTCTATATCGCTGATGGTAGGATTCTTGCGGTCATTTTCCAGGATGCCTACAAGTTGCGCCTGTGCCGTATGATTCGGTTCGTTTTTCCCCACTAAAAAGGAATACCGTTTGGCAGGCGTCAGTTCTTCCTTGACCTTGATTCTCCCGGATTCAGTTTCTTCCAGTTTGTATTCCATCCGCACGAGTGAAAACCGCCAATCGTCCGGATTGTCCGTAGTATAGCCGATGAGAGCCGCATCTTTTTCATCACGGTTTTTGAGATAATCCGCTGCAAAATTCCGGAGCATGCTGCGTGAGCGTTCCAATGACCATTGATTTTTCAAATGGACAATAAGCACATCTACTTTTTCACCTTTGGGATCGATGTAAGTGCCGATCCTGCGATATTTGCTCACATGCCCTTTGAAAGAGTCTTTTATATAGTTTCCGGATAAATAAGGAAACCCTTTTCCTTCATCCACATCGTTCAACAGGTTGATTACAAAATTGCGATACCGCCCTTCGTCAAAGGGATAATTAAAGGTGTCTTTAATGAGAGTTTTAGCGGAATTATAATCCATTATTCATCGCTTATTAAGTATTCGGATAAGATCACTTCACGTTTGGATACAAATTCTTTGTTTCCTATTTGTCTTACACCAAGAAGCCTCGCAGGAATTTCACGTTTAAGGGTAGCCAATATTTTTAACGGCTCCTTTTCTTTCTCTATCAGTTGTTTGATTCGTTTCGTGGCATTTTTAGGTATCACACCTTCATTGTATTTTTCCAGCACAACCTGGATGTAGTCCTCATCATCATCAGTAAATGCATGGTATTTGCGAAATTCTTTTACCTTTAGCCTTTGAATCACATACTTTTCATTAGATAAACCACCACGACTATTTTCCGGTCCAACCACTTCTTCCATTGTAATATGGTCAAACTGCTCTTTATTCTTTTTAAGGAATTCATAATATTCTTTCGGAACATTCCGGCGGCTTTCATTCTGTTCACACTTAAATAGATTCACAGCATCAAAAAACGGGATTTCTTCAGCACGTTCTCCATTGGTATAGAGGAATTTTTTAAGTTTGCCTTTCCGGAAGAATGTGATCAAACCATCGTTTTCTAAATTTTCTTTCTTTGCTGAACGTGCTTTTTTCGGCAGGCGTTTTATTTTATCAAACAAATCCGGCTTTTCATCACGAATATCCCGGATATATTTCAGGTATTCCAGTTCAGATTTATAGCCTTCATCTTCCTGTTCATAAGTCTTTTTGGATGTCAGTTTTTTATAAAGTGTGTCTCCAAAAAGTTCATACGATCCCACTATTTCTTCGTCGGTCAGATAACGGGCGTCCTCACCCAGCGTATCATGAAAGGCCTGTATTTTTGATTTGATATTGTCTTCCAAACCCAGTTCCTGTTCCGATTCATCCGTAGGGAAAAAATTATAGATGTGTATTTCTTTATGTTCTGTCCCAACGCGGTTCACACGTCCCACACGTTGTAATACACGGGTGGGGTTCCAGGGTAAATCGTAATTGATAACACTGTAAGAACGGTGCAGATTAACACCTTCCGCCAATACATCAGTGCTTATAAGAATTTGAATGTCATTTTCCTGTACTTTTGCATTTGGGTCAAAATTATTTGTGATCTTTCGGCGCGCATCTGATTTCACTAAACGCCCAGTATTCATTCTGCCACCGTTACTTGAAAAGAAAAGCACAGCGCCGGGAAATTTGTCGTCCAATTTCCCAAAGAGATATTCGCCGGTTTCCACAGATTCAGTGAAGACCAGTATTTTTTTATCCGCCAGAACACCACCTTTTTGCAAATGGTTTATAAAAGTATCGAGTTTTGGATCTGCATCAACGTCTTTCCACAGTGCTTGAATTTCACTCAGTACCTCTCTATCGTGTTCAAGGGCGGGTTTGAATTCGGGCTTGAATTCAATGTCTTGATATTCCTGTACTTTGTCTTCTTCAATTAGTTTAATGATTTTTTCTTCATCATCATTATCCAATAGATCATAAACATTTACTTTTTTACTTATTAACACACGCCCACTTTCAAACATTTGAATGAAATCATCATACGATTTCAGGAAGCGTCCTACAGATTTTTTAAATGCAAAAAATGAACTTTCCAGACGTTTAACTAATATGCCTTTCATAAATCCGCCTACATTTCGCTGGCTTTGCAGTTCAAATTCTGTCAATTGCCGTCCCAGAAAAACCAGGGGCATATAGCGTGAATATGAAAACTTTTTCAACAGTTCTATGGTTTTATTAAAAATACGTCCTGTTTTTTCATCAAACTTGTAAATGATTCGTTTTGGATCGCTCAAATCCGGGAAGAACAATCCTTGCTCTTCCATATCTTCGCTAAAATATTTTTTAATCTCGCTTCTGGTTCTTCTCACCATGATGTATTTCAGAACTTTTTCCCGTATCTCTTCTGAACCGGCCTTAATGAGTTCCATGTATTCAGGTTCAGATTTCTTGTATTTTTTTAGATCGATCATCCATTTATTGAATAATTTTTCCAGATTAATCATACCGGGAATGGTAGATCGTTTAGGTGATTGAAACAATTTCAACTGATTAAATAAATCAAGGAAGGTATTGTTTAGTGGTGTGGCTGAAACAAGTACTACTTTTTTTCCATAGGTTATTTCCGCGATTTTTTCAAACCCTTGTGTGTATTCATTACGAAAACGGTGTGCTTCATCAATGAATATGGTATCATACTTATCTATGTCTTTTTCAAGAATTCTGTCCAATTTGCCCAGAGATTCCACTTCATACTTTTTTACCCCAAACTCGAAAAATGTTTCTTTCCAGTAATCAATCAATACCGGAGGGCAAATGATTAGTTTTCCACCACCCAACTGCTGTGCAAGCATGGCAGAAATAAAGGTTTTTCCTAAACCCACAACATCAGCAAGAAAAACACCTTGATAGGCTTCAAGTATTTTTTTAGCGGAAACGATTGCTTGTTTCTGATATTGAAGGTCCATAAAACCTTCCGGCATGTCAATCTCGATTTCCTGATCAAGATTTATGTCCTCTTTCAGATACTCGTACAGCATTTTCAGATATAATTCATAAGGCGATATATCTTCATTTAACCATGTTTTTGTGCGTATGGTGTCTACATATTTTTCGGATATATCAACGCCATCTTTCCACAGTTCTTCAAATTGGTTCAAGGCAAAGTCAACATCTCCACGGTCTTTCAGCTCAACATTGAACTCCCGGTTCGCAATTAAGCCACTCTCCGAAAAATTGCTTGATCCCGTAATGACTGAACCAAAAGAAACCTGATCTTCTTTATATCTTGATATATAAACCTTGGCGTGAATATTTGCGCTGGGATAGGCTCGGAATTCGAGTTTTTTTCCATTACCACCGTTTTTTACATCTTCTTCAACATCTGCACAGTCAGTGGTAAGAAATTCGATAAACTTTTTTATTCCAATTTCAGTGGTATAATCATCACTTGAAGCATCCAATTCAGTGACAGCCGCTTCCATAGCGGCATTACGTGTATCCTTATGAGAATTGAAATCAAGATTTGTTTGGTTCTTAACCGTATCAATAACCTGAAATGTTCTTTGATCAACATTTAAACCAACAAGAATACGGATTTTATCTACACTTTCCAGGCTTTCAGCAAGCCTATAGAAACCGCTTGTACGGAAATATCCAACTAATACATCAAAAAACTTAACTGCACGAAGAGTACGCTTAAAGCGGTCAGCTAATGCTGCCCCAGGCTCATTGGTAAAAAATGTTAAATCAGTGCTCAAAGTATTCTGCCTATTTAAGTGAATTCACAAGTTATTCTATAGTTTTCCATATACTATTTTAGGTTACAATGTTTTTCATTGACTCGCAAGGATAGATAATATAAAGAAACCGGAAAACTTCATATGCTCGATGTACCTGGTCAAATTTCAAAATCGTAAACAAATTCTTTCATTACAATAAAACGAAAGGAGCATCCCATGAATCAACACCAGCTTGACGAAAAGCGGGATTGGATCAAAGGCAGGTTTATTGTTGGCCGTAGGATCGCTGGTTTAAAAGTGTCTGCAAGCAGGTAAATCTCTGGGTTGTTTTAAATGTAAAAGTAGGTGATTGTCAGCAGTTGATTATAATTATCTGAGTAATCGTTCCTGGAGTAAATCTTCTAAATCTCTACGTCCATCTAAAACACAGTGAACATATACATTAGGCTCAATTATTTGATAGATTATTCTATATGGTTTGAAATGTATTTCACGATATTCGTAAATACCAATACGTTCTAATTCGGGTGGTGTATGTCCACGATTTGCCAACTCAGATAATCCGTATATTTTCTCTTCTATATTCTGAAGTAGTGAATCCGCTTTTTGGAAAGAATCATTATTGGCGGCATATTTACAGATTCCGAAAATATCATCTTCAGCATCAGCAATAATACAGACGTGATATTTCATCAGATATTGCTTTGATTTATCCGATTACGAATAGAACTGAATGATTCAGAAACGGGCTTATAGTCTTTATCTTTTAGACTTTTACTACTCAAGGCAAGTATTTTCAAGAGTGCCAGGCTGTCCTGAATCTGTTCATATTTTTTAATATCCTGAAGGATTGCTTTTGCTTCGCCATTTTGAGTAATAACGAGAGTTTTATTCGTATTGATAATATCTCTGATTATTTCCGAAGCGTGAGCTTTAAGATAACTGATTGGTTTTACTGCTTCACTTATCTTCATGATTCAATCTCCATAAATGCTGACTAAATATAGTCTATATTACGGTCTAATGCAATATCTTCATTTACCCTGCTAACGATGTCTATGTTACATCATAGATATTTGTCATTTTCAAAATCGTAAGCATGAAATGAACGTCACAACTCTATCGGGGTTCTTGAACTCTGGATTGATACCGACAGAGACGTCGTTGCAAATTCTTATTTGTTAGCTGTTTCCAAACACTTTTTGAAACCTTGTGAGTATCAGACTTGTACACGAGTAATTTGTAGAATAAACAACAAGTTGATTAAAATGCAGATAGCCCTATATTTTGCATTGGATATCAAGTACCGTTCGAATGATGTCCCTTCTTGAAATAATCCCAACCACTTTGTCTCCTTCAACAATCGGAACTCTTCTAAATCTGTTGTGTCCAATAGATAATGCGATAGTATCCACATTTGTCTCTGGCGAAAAACTCACTACTTTTTTTGTCATTATTTCTTCAACCTTGGTATTTTTCAGATTTCCACTGAAAATAAAGTTAAGTACATCCTTCTCTGTAATAATTCCAATCATCTTTTCTTCCTCATCCACAACAGGCATTCCACTGATTTCCTTACAGACTAAAAGCTCAATCGCTTCAAACAATGTTTTTCCCGCATGAATAGTGGTTATGGTTCTCGACATGACATCTTTTGCCTTTAGCATAACGCCCTCCTTTTTTTAATGTTGATTGTCTATACCATCCTCGTTTTAACCATAACAAAGATAACAAGTTATTCTATAGTTTTCCATATACTATATTAGGTTACATTTTTTTTTCATTGACTCGCAAGGAAATTTTTACTAATTCTATCTTATGCTAACTGTATAACATTACAAGCAGGATAATATAAAGAAACCGGAAAACTTCATATGCTTGATGTACCTGGTCAAATTTCAAAATCGTAAGCGCGAAAGGAACATCACAACTCTATCGGGGTTCTTGAACCCTGGATTGATTTCGACGACTCGTTGTATCAATCCTTATTTGTTAGCGTTTTTGATATACACAAAGCATAAAATCATAACTACCACACAATAATTTTACTAAAAGTTCTATCAGCAGCGATATTTTCTTTCCCTAAGCTTTATTTTACATCGATTTTATTCTTAATCTTTTTATAAATGCTATCGCCAATGCCTTTCACGTTCTTTATTTCAGATTTAGTTTTAAAATCTCCTACTTCCTCTCTGTAATTAATAATTGCCTGTGCTTTCTTCTCACCAACACCCGGCAAATTAGTAAGTTCATTTAAAGAGGCAGTATTGATATTTATCTTTGAAGTAGTTGCCTTTTCTCCTTCCGAACTTAGAGAAGATTTTACTTCGGTTGAATCTCCGATTATTTCCAGATAGGGTCTTATTTTTACCAAAGTCGCTTCACCGATTCCCTTTACTTTGGTGATTTCGTTTATAGATTCAAATTCTCCAATATTCTCACGATAATCTATAATGGCTTGAGCTTTTACAGGACCGATTCCGGGAAGTTTAACCAGGGTTTCAAGACCAGCTGTGTTAATATTGACTTTTTTGAACTCTTTACTTTGCCCTTCTATCATACTCATCTTTTTCTGTAGGTCTTTTCCGTTTTGAGGTGTTTGCATCAGATTGTTAACAAGTAATATCAAAATTCCAATCACAATAATAGAAATCAGTACAATAATTACTACTTTCGACTTTTTTGTAATACTCATTTTTTATCTCCTTTTTATACGCTAACGATGTCTATGTTACATCATAGATATTTATCATTTTCAAAATTGTAAGAACGATTGGAAAGCAATAAAGCCTGGTTTTGCGTAGATGCAGAGATGTTGAGATTGACCGCAACGTATTAATAACAGCATACACCCGTAAAGAACAAACATAGTGCCAAACCGGATTTTTACCATATCTCACAAATAACCAGCCTGAACGCATACTTTTATTTGTATCCCAAACGGTGTTTGTCGACGAGCAATCCAAAACAACCAGACTTCCTCTCCTCACGGCTTCGCTCCCTCAGCTACACTATCCTCAAATTTCAAGAGAATAGCATGCTACGGAGATATGTCGAACATTGCCCAATTTGAAGAAATTTACCTCATTTCGTTCTAATGTTAAAGTAAATGTTATTTAAAGGCAACTAAATTTTTAAGTATTGAACAGATGGGCGTTAATTAGAATAAACGATGAAACAAAATCAGATATTGAGACTATGACTTACTTTAATCATCAGGACATTATCTCCGTCGGTATTGAACAGGGTCCGGGCATCTCTGCCAAATCCAAAGGGCTGGAATTCTTCATAATACGTAAATCCCTGTGACCAGACCAGAAATAGTGCTGAGCCGGTCATGTACTCCCGGCGCAGAACAAGATTTGACCGAAATTGTTTTTCCGCAGAATTTTCAACAGCCAATTTTCTAAGATATGCAGGTATAAATATAGGCGAGCGGTGTTCCAATTAGGTCGGCGCTCCAGTAAACTGGATCAATGCACAATGGCTGTCCTGACGCCTCGGGACGATCACCTTTACCCGATATTTGGACTCGGGACTCACCGCTCACCATAAATTATTTCAAATATTGTAAGTTCTTTCATCATGCTAATACTCTCTTGCTAAAGATAATAACTGAAACCTTATATTTCCAAATATTTTTTATTAATTTAGCCGTAAAATGTCTTTAGAAATTTCATTGCAATAAATAATTCTCCCATTCAACAATAAGTTCTTTTAATGTTTTTTTGTAACTCAGCCGCAAACATGTCAAGTTTTATATTTTCCTTTGTGCAATAGGGTTTTACTCTGTAGCCCTTCAACATCACAACCCCGAAGTGAAATTATGCCATAGGTCCATGGGACTCCCGGTGGAGCATGCCTTTCCAAAGGTCACAACGGTCCAAAGGACTCCCGG
The DNA here is from genome assembly GCA_018824205.1 of bacterium. Taxonomy (GTDB): domain Bacteria; phylum Fidelibacterota; class UBA2242; order UBA2242; family UBA2242; genus B118-G9. The sequence goes on along the minus strand of JAHJGX010000007.1, from coordinate 375 downwards.
TGGAGACTCCCTCGGAGAATCCTTCGTGATCGGCATAAACATTAACCACTCCTGTGTATCGACCAGGCTGGCAATTTATTGAGTGGATTTGATGCTTCCGGCAACATTGTTTTTCTGAGGATTATTCAGAAAACAATGTTGCCGGCGAGCGGATAATTTCACGAAACCGGTTAAAAAACAATCCGGCATGATATCCGTCTGCCAGGGCATGATGACATTGCAGGGAATAGGGTAATTTTACCGATTCTTTTTCAATGACATATTTCCCCCAGGCAAGTCTGGGTACCGAATCCACGGGATGCAAATTGATAGGATGCATGACTCCGGTAAAAGAAATCCAGGGAATGCAGGTGATATAAACCCGGTTGTCCTGAC
>JAHJGX010000064.1 GCA_018824205.1 bacterium | reverse complement strand
GCGGCATGCGCATGTGGCATCATTTCCGGGATAACAGAACCCGAATTCTAAAGACAGACATACGAAGCCAGATAACAAAAAATCAAACGATTGGACTTGGGGTCAGTTATAAAAAAATCAAACTTTGGTTGCATGAGTATCAGATCTATTTTGACGAGAAATATGAAATTCAGATTCCTTCGGTTTCATCCTGGTATAATAATACCTATACCCACGAACCGGAAGAAATTTCGGCATATATTCAGGATAAACTTGAGTTAGGAGAAATGATTATTAATTTGGGGCTCCGGTATGATTATTTTGATCCCGATGGAGTTGTACCGGAAAACTTTTATAATACTGTTGGCGCTCCCAAGAGAATTGCTAAAACTTCCAGTCAGCTGAGTCCGAGGGTTGGGATTGCCTATCCAATCTCCGACCAGGGAGTCATTCATTTTTCCTATGGTCACTTCTTTCAGATTCCCAATTATGAACATCTCTACATCAATCCGGATTTTGAAGTGAGTTTGATTCAATTAAAAGGTGATCAACCGCCGAGAGGCAGTTTTAACATAATGGGCAACGCAGAATTAAAACCGCAAAAGACAGTCAGTTATGAAATTGGAATTAAACAGGCTATAAGTTCCGATCTTACCATTGATGTAACCGGTTTTAATAAAGATATACGTGATTTAATCGGACAGATTACCTTACAGAATATCTACGGAGGAAAATTCTGGTATTTTATTAACAGGGATTACGCAAATGTCAAAGGGATTACGGTTGCGCTGGAGATGCGTGAAGTCCCCGGAGCTGTCGGTTTTTCCGTTGATTATACCTATCAGTCAGCCACCGGAAATGCATCCGACCCGCTTGACGAATCGAAAAACCAGGAATCAGAACCCCCGATTCAATCTGAAAAGAAGCGCCAACCCCTGAATTGGGATCAAACCCATTCCCTGAATTTGACGACGACAACAACCCAAATGGGCTATCATATCAGCGCAATTGGAAAAATCGGCAGTGGAACTCCCTACACCCGTGAATCCCCGCGCTATAACAACCGCATTTTGAATGGTGAGCGTAAACCGATGACGATGACATTTGATGTGAATATTACCAAGGATTTTCAATTGAATTCAGTTACTATTTCACCGTTTATAAAAATTACCAATTTACTTGACAGAAAAAATAATCGAGATGTATATGCTTCCAGCGGAACAGCGGATTATGACTATAATATGATATTTGAGACTTATCGTGGCTATAGAACCCAGGAAGAATGGTACAGACAACCCAATTATTATGATGAACCCAGAAAGATTATATTGGGTTGCTCAATCAATTTTGGTCGGAATAATTGAGAAAAATATGAAGATATTTAACATGAAAAAAAATGTATTTCTTTTTTTATTACTAGTTGGAATAATTGGTCTTCAGGAGTATGCTCTTCAGGCACAAACGCCGGCGAGTATGCGCGGTCATGCCAAGTATCGTCGCCGTGGATTGATGAACGGAAACCTTGTCCATACGTTTTTCTGGAATTATTGTGAGGTTGGCAGCTATCCGGATGATCCTTCCGGTTGCTGGCCGTCTCCTGACCGGCATTACCTTGATGATATTACGTTAGTTGTATCGGTTGAAGCAGTAAATGGTGACAGTATACTCATTCACCCGATGGAAACCCAGTTTCGGGAATTTGTCGATACTTCACCGGAAGGAGTGCCATGGGGATTTGAAGCACAGCCGAATTGGTTTAATATGGATGAAGGCGCAAACAAGTCGCCGGCCATGAGTAATAATCCGAATACCTGGCCGGAATACTGGCTGGATAAACCGCTTTCCTGGGCCGGGTACTGGAATGGTTTTTTTGGCAAAGGAATCTTTAACGCCGATCTCGAAACCGTATTTGTTTTTGATGACAATCCGGACAAGGAACCCAATCTCGAGATGAATTTTTACTGCGATGATCTGGACTCGACGCGTGGAGGAGTTGGACTGGTGGTTAAAGCCCGTGGATTTCAGTGGAGCCAGGTCCTGGCTGAGGATTGTATCTTCTGGTTGTACGATATCACAAACGAATCTACACACGATTATCGT
>JAHJGX010000063.1 GCA_018824205.1 bacterium | reverse complement strand
TCGTGTCTTCTCCGCCCTGAGTTCGCTCTCCAAGCGGGGAACTGAGGTTTCGGTTGTCGGGAATTTTCAATTACCTCTGAATCTGACTTATTATACAAATGCAGATTTTCTTTTTCCGTTCCGCAGTGATGAGGCCACAACAATCGAATGGGAAAATGTATTCAATCTGAAATTATTCAAATACATCTCCATCGATTACCGGCTGCGATTACGCAATAAGCAGGCGGAAGACGGCAAGGATTATCTTGTTGATCGCCATGCCCTTTTCCTGAGAATTACCTACTTCCTGAGATAAATACTTTATGAATAATATGGCATCTGATAATTCCCTGAAATCATCCCGAATTCACTGTCGGGATTCATTACTAATCCTTGATGGTCCGCTCTCTATTCACACGATTCCTGAGTTGCAGAAAAATCTGAAGCAAACCCGGCTGGATACGGTCACGACTATCGATCTTTCCGGTGTAGACTACATCGACAGCGCCGGTGTGGCTTTTCTGGAGCAGTTATCAGAGCGAACTGGATCGGCCGCGAATCTTCAGAAAGCGAATGAAAAAGTCCAGAGAGCACTTGAAACTTTTTCATCCCATCAAAATCGAAAACCCGAACAGTCACCGGAACCCAACTTCTTTGAGTCTGTTGGAAATTCTGTCTATAGTTTCGGGGAATCAGCTTTAGATTTTCTGTATCTGACATCAGAAATAGTGTTGTGGTCTCTCTATGGTATTTTCCATACCGGCAGCCGCCGCAAAGGGTCGGTTATCCAGCAAAGTTTCCTGATTGGCAGCAATGCCATCGGTATTATCGCACTGCTCTCTTTTGTTCTCGGCCTGATTCTGGCGCTCCAGTCAGCCGCTCAGTTGCGGCAATTTGGCGCCAACATTTACGTCGCTGACCTGATTGCCATTTCGATGGTACGGGAAATGGGGCCAATGATGACAGCAATTATTATTGCGGGGCGCAGCGGTTCAGCCTTTGCGGCTGAAATTTCGACTATGAAAGTCACAGAAGAGCTGGATGCTTTGCGAATGATGGCGATCAACCCGATCAGTTATGTTGTTGTCCCGAAATTTCTGGCAATTACGATCTGCATGCCGTTGCTGGTTACTTTGTCAATGATTCTCGGAATCCTGGGTGGATTTGTCATTGGACTGACCTATCTTGATCTGACATTTGTGTCCTATTTCAATGAGACTATCAGTATTCTCACGGCCGAAGATCTGCTGGTCGGCCTCAGTAAAAGTATCTTCTTTGCCTGGGTAATTGTCATCATCGGAAGTTATTTCGGTTTTAAAGCCCAAGGCGGCGCTGAGGGAGTCGGTAAAGTAACCACATCAGCCGTCGTTGCCTCTATATTCGCGGTTATTTTTCTGGATGCACTGTTCAGTTTAATTTATATGATCTAATCAAATGCCTAATTCAATAATCCAAATCAGAAACCTGATTACACAATATGGGGACAAAAGGATTCTGGACCAAATCAGTCTTGATTTCTTCGAAAATCAGGTAACCGTAATTCTTGGCGGCAGTGGTTGTGGTAAAACAACGTTGCTGAAAAGCATCATCGGCCTTGTGTCTCCGGCCGCTGGTGACGTCCGGATTTTCGGTGCACCCTTTGATGCAGCCGACGAATCCCACTACAACAGCGCCCTGCGCCGGATAGGTGTTCTTTTTCAAAACGGCGCCCTGCTTAATTCAATTTCTATTGCGGAAAATGTCGCCATTCCTCTGGAACAACATACCCGCCTCGACCATGATTTGATTAATCAAATCGTCATGACCAAGCTCCACATGGTCGGACTGGATCACGCGGCCTATCTCCTGCCGTCGGAACTTTCCGGCGGGATGCGTAAACGGGCGGCTTTGGCCAGGGCGATCGCCCTGGATCCGGAATTGCTTTTTTGCGATGAACCTTCCGCCGGGCTGGATCCCCTCACCAGCGCTGCTCTGGACGATCTGATCCTGACCCTTCGCGATCAGCTAAACATGTCAGTGGTTATCGTGACACATGAACTTGCCAGCATTCATCGGATTGCCGATCGAATCATCTTTCTGGATCAGGGTAAAATACTGTTCAGCGGTTCGCTGACCGAGGCAAAAACCTGTCAGATTTCTGAGGTAGAACTCTTTTTTAAGACCGGCAGTTTCTAAAAATATATCGACCCTGGCAATAATTATCCTGCATAACGCAATAAAACCGGATCTGCGTTGCATTCATTGGGCCCCACCGAACCGGTGAAATTTCATGAAACCCTTTTTATATTTCTATATTGTTTGTACAATTGATTCGTGGAAAACGAATTACAAATTCAGGCAAAGACAATCGGAAAAAATGAACTGATTACACTGACCGGAACTATCGGCAGTGCCAGTGCGGAAAATCTCGATCGGCAAATTCAGAAAGCATTTAACCGCAGGATATTCAATATCATTCTGGATCTGGAACAGGTTAATTTAATTACGTCCGCTGGCTTGAGGGTCATGTTAAAAACCGTCAAAGAGTGCCAGGGGAACAACGGCAAACTCAAGCTGCTAAACGTTTCAAAGACTCTCCAGGAGGTCTTCAATATTATCGGGATTACATTTAACATATTCACCGATTTATCTGCTGCGCTTGAAAATTAATCCAATAAAATCCGGTTTTTACATCCAACCCCGATACAGCGTCTCCGGCGGCTGCCGGACTGCCGGATCACTTTTTTCAGATAATCTTTGGTTTCATTCAAATCGTTACAACGATCCTCCGCTGAGACGAACGGGATCGTTATCTTTCATCACTAATTGGAAAACTGATGTATTATTGTGGCGAAAGTTCACCGTGTGTGTTATGAGCAACTCCGGTATAGAAACCAAATTTAAGCGAAGCCAAATTGGTTTTTGTACAAACTTTAGTCAATTCACAGATTCGCGCCCTAATTTTTCAAGGCTGCGTACATAATCTCAATCGGGTGCAGTGCTTCCCGCCCGGTGCCGTCCTTGATCTGCTGCCGGCAACTGGTGCCCGGTGCCGAAATTAGTGTATCC
>JAHJGX010000062.1 GCA_018824205.1 bacterium | reverse complement strand
GATGACTCCAAATACATATCCGAATTACGGACAGTCCTGAAAGAAAAAGGAATTATCGATGATGATGAAATAGAACTGGAACTCTTTCTGAAAGAAGATTTCAAGAAACACAAACTGTATCAAAGTGGTCAGGTCTATAAAAACAAAAAAGTCGATAAGTCTTACAGCCACGTGAAATCTTTTGAGGATTTGGGCGTAAAGAAAAAGAATTTCGAATATAATATTTTATCCGGCAGTGGGTCGGATATTGCGGTGTTCGATGTGCAAAGCGATGATATTCCAGAGAAGATAAAGAGGCAGGATATTTCACTTAGCGCTATTGAGCCGCATATTATCCGCAATGCGCTGTCTCGAAATCCTTATTTTACATTTGAAACCCTGTCACAATGTTTTCCGAATTTGACATCCATGTCCGAATTCATCACGAGTAAGGAATACCTGGCAGGATTGTCAATCATCTTATCCGGTCCTGATAATGATGTAACGAATCCATCCAATTCCATTAAATATCAGGCAATGGTGGAATTACTGGACAGACTTGAAAGGGAGGTCAAAGCGAATGTCACCGAGTTTGCCGGTACCCCGGAGTTTGAGCCTTACCCGATTCAGGGAGTTTTTGAACCGAGAGTATTAAAACTGGATAAAAATTCTGAACGCGCTAACGGCGACCAGGAATTTCTCAAAGACAAAGACTGGTACGTTTTCAACGCCAATTACGGTACTTCCGAAGAAAAAGCCTTTGTTAAAATGCTGGATAGATATGTCGATGAATTAAAGAAGTATTATAATGAAGTATTCCTAATCCGGAATGAAAGACACATGAAAATTCACAATTTCAAAGACGGGCAGGCATTTGAACCGGATTTTCTGCTGTATCTGTTAAAGGATGGAGGAGAGGAACTGACATACCAGCTGTTCATAGAGCCAAAAGGGAAACATTTACAGGCGTACGAACCCTGGAAAGAGGAATTTTTACAAGAGTTACAGGAAAAATTCAAAGATAAGTTGCTTACCTTTAATGAACGTGATAAGTACAGGATCATCGGCATTCCCTTTTACAATTACGAAGATGAGAATGAGTTCAAAAAGAGTTTGTTTGAGACAATAGGGATAAATTAATAATCCCGGAGCTTGAGAGACTGTGGAGATATGATCCCTTATCGCAAAAAGAATCTTATCAAGGCGGGTATTACCACATCTATAAGCGCGGCGTCAACCGGGAGGCTTGTAAATTATATTTGCATTTTTTATTAATGAATTTAACTTAGGCTTAAGTTACAGTAAAATGAGGGTTCGCGCGTGCAAGTCAACCGGTCTTCTTTCAAGAGTTGGGAATGGGAACCAGGGGTTTCGACATTTCTACTGCTGCTGTAACGCGCAAAACAGCATGAAAGTTTTATGCTTATCGGTTGATACTCTACCCCGCAACAGAGGGGAACGGGGGCGCTGTTCATTGGAAGAGGTGTAGATGTCCGGGGGATTTCCGTATCAAAGTGCATTTGATGAAGCGACGGAGACGAAGCTTGAAATATTTGAAAATTATTTAAAGGAATGGTTACCTACATTTATCTATGGTTCGAGATCTCAAACCATTAATATAGTGGATTTTTTCGCAGGTTGTGGCTATGATGTTGAGGGAAATCCTGGAAGTCCAGTACGTATTTTACGAGTTATTAAAGGATATAAAGAGCACATTGTCAGAAATGATGGACAAATTAGAGTCTTGTTAAATGAAAAGAATTCAGCGAAGTATAAAGAACTAAAAAAAATCACTGAAGATGAAATACGCTCAACCGGACTTTCAAATCGGAATCTGAAAGTTACTTGTACGGACATTGATTTTGAAATGTTATTTGATGTTGTTAAGCCTTATTTAAGCTCAGGAAATAATTTTCTGTTTTTTGATCAAAATGGAATCAAATACTTTACGAAAGAAATACTTCTATTCCTTGACAATGCACCAAAAACAGATTTTATGGTTTTTGTGTCTTCTTCTTATGTGAATCGATTTGGCTTTCCTGAGCATTTACCGGATTTTAACATTGACCGGGATCGAAAAGATTATTTCCATATTCACCAACATCTGTTAAATTATTTCAGGAAATGGATACCAAGCGGAAGCGATTTAAAACTTTATCCATTTTCACTGAAGAAAGAAAACTCAGGAAACATTTATGGTCTGGTTTTTGGGTCAAAGCACCTTCTTGGAGTCGAAAAATTTCTCAATGTCGCCTGGAAGATCAACAGCAATAATGGAAATGCAAATTTCGACATTGAAGGTGATCACCAAAAGCTACAAACAAATTTGTTTATGTCTCCCAGGTTGACCAAGAAAGAGGCATTTGAAAAGGAATTTTCGGAAAATTTCTGTATGAAAGGTGTCTTCGATAATAAGGAAGCATACTTGTTTACGCTCGATAAAGGACATCCGCCTTCTCATGCGAAAGATATTTTAACTAAAATGAGGAACGAGGGAATACTGGAACATTTCTCTTATCCGAAAATTAATTATAAGCAGATATATACGGAAAAAAACGTTGTGAATTTCAGAGTGAAGAATGGCAGGTAATACAAAGATCGAATGGACAGAACAATCCTGGAATCCCGTAACGGGATGTACAAAGGTTAGTCCGGGTTGCAAAAACTGCTATGCGGAAGTCATGGCGAAGCGGTTACAGGCGATGGATGTGCCGGGTTATGAAAACGGCTTTCAATTGACCATGTTACCCGAAAGACTATCACAACCCCTCGAACGACAAAAACCTACCGTATATTTTGTCAACTCAATGAGCGATTTGTTTCATGAAAAGGTGACAGATGAATTCATTGAAAGCATTTTTAATACCATTTGGAAAAGCCCTCAACATATTTACCAGATATTGACGAAACGAGCGGAGCGAATGGCTGAATATTGTATGAGTCGTGAACTTCCACCCAATGCCTGGATGGGTGTTTCAGTGGAAGACCGCAAACACGGACTTCCCAGAATCGACGAATTACGGAAGATAAATTGCACGATTCGGTTCATTTCTGCCGAACCCCTGCTGGAAGATATAGGGGAAATCAGCCTTGCAGGAATTCATTGGGTGATTGTTGGCGGGGAATCCGGACCGAATGCCCGTCCTATGAAAAAGGAATGGGCGGTCAATATTCAAGAACAATGTCTCAGACATAATATCGCTTTCTTTTTCAAGCAGTGGGGCGGTTGGGGTTCCGATGGCGTCAGACGCCATAAAAAAGCCAATGGAAAAGTGTTACAAGGGAAAGTGTGGAGTGAAATGCCGTATGTTGGCGTTTAAGAAATATCCAGAAAGTAACCGTAAAGATATATACTGCAATATTTAATATTTAAAATGATTAAATAAGGGTGAAATCATGAATACATTAGAAACTTTAAAACAGGCTATTGAAAATAAACAACCAATCTCATTTGAGTATAACAAAGAAGGAAAAATAAAAGGAGAACGAATAGGACATCCTTATGCAGTTTTTATTTATACTGCGAAAAACTCAAGAGTACAAAGTACAAAGGTTCATATTGTACAAACAGGGGGAGTTTCAGATTCAGGACAACCATTTCCAAGTTTTAGAATGTACAATATTGAAGATCTTTCTAATGTAGTAATTTTAAGTAGTGAATCTCCTTTTGGTCCACCTTTTCATGAAAATTATAATCCAGAATGGGAAGGCTATATAGATGTAATTGCGAAAGTTTAATATGAGTGTACAATACGACAAAGAAATATTTTCAAATGAAAATTTAACATTAAAAGCGAATTTTTCGGGAATTAAAGGAAGAATTACAAACACTTCAGATTTAAAAATGTCAATATACGCATACGACAAAAATACAGGAGCTCCTATATTTTCTGAAGTGCTATGTTTCGATGAAATTAAAAGTCTATACGAACACTTAAATCAAATCTCCATCATCAAAGATTCTACTCAAACAACTTCTGGCAAGTTTATTGAAACAACAGGTGGATTTTTAGACACATTAAATAAACTTAAAGGAATTGATTCTAAAGTTTTAAATACAGTATTAGACAGATTGAAAGAAGATAAATATCTCAAACAATTAGAAAATGATGAAGATGCAATTATTGAATACTTATTTGCTGAGCATAAACATCAAGTTTGGCAAATAGAAATAGACAACTTGGAGAAACTTCTACAATTGGAAGAAGCAGGGAATATCGTTAAAGAAATAAAAAAGCACGAAGATTTGAAGCCGTACATGGCCGGTCAACCGGAAAAAATATTTGAAAAATGGATTACAAATAATATTAAATGGGTATTTGGTATTGAATATATAAAAAAGCACGACTTTAGAAAAATAGCACTATTAAGTGAAGTTGATATTTCAATGGAATCGATCGATGGCTTTTTAGATTTAATAGAGCTGAAACGACCAAAACTCAAATATGGACTTTTCAATTATGACAAAAGCCATAAAAGTTATTATCCGTCACCAGATTTATCGAAAGTTATTGGTCAATGTTTATATTATTTACAAAAAATAGATGGCTCTAAACTTCTTTTAGAAGATGAACATGATGTAAAAATAATAAGACCAAGAATAAAAATTATTGCCGGAAGAACAAACAAATTTGATAAAAATCAGTCCGAAGCATTGAGAATGCTAAATTCAAGTTTAAACCATATTCAGATAATATCTTATGATTACTTGTTAAGTTGTGGAAAAAAAATGATTTCAACATCTAAATAATTTATTTCATTGAATATGAAAATTTTTATATTTGCTACCACGTCAAAATTTAAGTATGTGAGTAAAAGTATAACAATCCAAAATAATAATAGATGAAAACGATTAAACTATTTTTTGACGAAGCCAGAGTATTTGAAACTCGCTTTATTCAACCTCTTAGTGGATTGAGAGGATTGTATTTCATCTTCTCAGACCAAATACAAATACAGTATCCATATAAAAAATCCCGGCTGCTCTATATTGGGATGAGTGAGAAGAAAACCAATAGTATTGGGAAAAGACTTTCAGACCATTATAATGGAAAATCCGGTAATGTCGGGATAAGCAGTTATAAAGAGGTCAGCCAGCTTTATTTTACCTATATCAATTATGAGATGCTCAAGAATCTCTGGGATTATCGAGTGGAGGACCTGGAAAGTTATTTTATCCTCGATTTTGTAAAACATTATGGCGTCTATCCGATCTGTAATAATAAAACCGGTTTTGAGATTTTAAAAAATAAACTGGATGTCACAATCGAGATAGACTGGCAATATTTCGAATAGAAGGAATTCCTTATGAGTGAAGAGATTAAGAGTGGTAAAGAAATATTGGATGATTTTTTCGATGAGATAACCAAGCTTCCGGATGTTGATAAAAATGTCGTCAATATAATTACTGACTTGTACAAAGAGAGGAAATTATCCGAGAAAAATATTTCAAATGCCTTATTAGAGTTAAGGGAGAAAATTGATAATGAATAAGATCAAAAATCTCTCAATAAAAGGGCTAAGGGGTATTAAACAAGAAGTAATTCTTCCTTTAAATAATAAGTCAATACTGATCTACGGTGAAAACGGATCGGGTAAAAGCAGTATAACAGATGCTCTTGAATGGTTTTATTTCGATAGGGTTGGACATCTTTCCAGTGAAGAAATCGGCAGAAAAGGACTTGAGGGTTTACGCAATATCCATATCGATGATGCGGAAGATGGAATAATCTCTGTTGAATATTCAGATTCAAAACTAAACTCGACTAAATTGATATCAATGAAGAAGTCTCGACTTGATGCTGGGTTTATAAATTATAATCCCGAGTTTCTTCCGTTTTTAGTTAAATCGCAAAAAGAACAAGTGATTTTAAGATACCGGGATTTAGTTAGTTTTGTTTTAGCAACAAAGGGTGAAAAGCTTGTTGAACTCTCCAATATCATAGGCTTTTCGGAAGTAATCAGTACACGGGATACTCTCAGAAAGTCTTTATCTTCGATCAAAAAAGAAATAAAAAATCTCAGTTACGATACACAGCATGCATATCACCAGGATCAATTACTAAGCCAACTTAAACAAAATGTAGTATCCGATGAGCAGTATCTGGATACAATCAACACGATAATCGAGCCTTTAAATCTGGGAAAAAGAGCAGGATCCTTCTCTGACCTTGACGATATTCTAAGCTTATTAAAAAGAACAGAAGATACCGGAATTGTTGAGGAGCAATTATTTTATCAGAAAATAAAAGACACTGTAAATACGATATCTGGCTTTGCAGACGATATCGATAAAAAGTACCAGGTTTTCTATGATCATTATCATAAGATCACTTCAGATATTGATAAACTGAATAAGATCAAACTTGAAAACCTTTTATCAGAAGGTTTAAGGGTAATAAAAGAAAATATTATCAAGGATGAGCATTGTCCATTATGTTTGCAGCCGAAAAATAAACTTGAATTGATCCGGGAATTGCAGGAACGATTGGAGGAATTAGAAGAAGTTAAAAATGAAAAAGATACACTAAACAGGATTAAATCTGATCTACAATTCGAAATATCAAAAATTGAGCAATCGATAGTACATATTTTAGCAGATAAAAAAATAGATTTAGATAAAAACCGCGATATAAAAGTATTGCTTTTAAAAGTGAAGGAAAGTGTTAACAAATATAGTACAGAAGTTAAAACCGATATTTTATCGGGAAAAGCACTTGCCAACGTTGATTCTTTGGCCATTGATAAAAATTACTTTTCCGACTTAAATAATATTGCCACTCAACAAATAGTAAAAATTTCGGATAGCCGCAAAGAGGATAAAAGATTTGATATCCAGAGTAAGATTATGCTTTCTAAAAATGCATACCTTGAAATTAATAAGTTAAAGAAATCCAAGGAAATCCTCGAACAACAGCAGTATACACTTGAAAAGATCAATTCAATCTTTACGGAAAGAATGGAAACCGGATTCAAAGTATTTTTAATTACTTTATCAAAAGATATTGATGAATTTTATACGTTCATGAATCCGGGAGAACACATCGAAAATATTCAGTTAATACCGATAAAAAAAGACGATGAATTTGTAGGGATCACTATTCAGTATGAATTTTATAAAAATGATGTGACACCTCCGAATAAATATCTGAGTGAGTCGCATTTGAATTGCCTGGGATTGGCATTTTTTCTGACATCGGTAAAAGCGTTCAATAAAACCAATAAGTTCTTTGTACTGGATGATGTCATATCCAGTTTTGACAGTACTCATCGCGCCCGATTTGCCCATTTATTGGATGAGAGATTTTCCGATTATCAGATAATTGTCTTAACACACGAAATAGACTGGTTTGACTATATCACAAAGATCGTCAAAGGGAAGAATTGGCTAATTAATATCATAAAACACGATGATGTTAGAGGACTTACCATTGACTTACCACTTCCGAATTTAAAAGAGCAGATCGAACATCAAATCTCAGTAGGAAATCCAGATAGTCTTGGTAATAAAATGAGAAAGTACCTGGAAGGTATTTCGAAAAATATTGCTAAAAATATTGGTGTACATGTAAAGTTCGAATATAACGATAAAAATGAAGATCGTATGCCGAATGAATTACTGAGTGAATTAAAAAGCTATATCAATAAACATCCTGACCCGACGAAAAACTATACAGTAGTTGATCGATTAATGATTTCAGTAAGCATAGCCCATAAGGATTCCCATGATTCCAAATTTTGTGTGACTATTGGGGACTGTAAAGCATTTTGGGCAGACGTAAGGGAATTGGAAGGATTGTTTTTATAAGGAGTGTTATAATGAATAGATTTATCAATCAATGGCTGAGGATAATCTACCTTGGCGATATTTTTTCTATTTTCTGTCGCTTGAAGATTACCCGTATTTCTTTCAGAAGGTTAAAGAGAGTAAATATCAGAAATGGAAATCAGGTTTGATGGTAGGGATGGAAAGGTGAACCATAAATTCTGTTGTATTTAAATGCTGTTTTATGTAAAATAATCCCGAATAAAATGGTAATAAAATGTCTGATATCCTTAAAATAGCGTCCTATATCACTCAATACCATAAGGGCAAACCATATTCGGTGACCCCGATGAAGCTGCAGAAACTGCTATACTACATCAAAGCCTGGGGATTAGTGTCCGGCGATTTATATATTCCCGATAAATTTAAAAAGTGGGACTATGGACCGGTAAATACGACTGTTTATCATCACTATAAAGACCATCAAAATTTACCCATACCACCGTCTAAGGATAAAAAACCTGAATATTCCGAACTGGAATACCAGTTTATTGATTTTATCCTGGATTGTTACTCGCCTTTGAATGCCATTTCGCTTTCCACAATGACCCATTCGGAAGATCCATGGATCAATACTCCTAAGGATGCGACAATTAGCGAAGATAAAATGAAATCCTATTATTCCAGCCTGGCATTTGCGAAAAATTTCCCGATTGATCTTCATAATAAACCATTCCATCCGGTTCTGACGTTGCTGGATTATTCCTTTACCACAGATATGAAATCCGGCAATACCGAGGATATCATGGTTTATCCTTCCTTTGTGGATTATAAGCAACAGTTTGAGAACAGTTACACAAATATCCCCGAAATAAAGACTGCATTTAGAGATTGATTCCACAATCCGAATTAGATCATCTCGCCGACCTGCTGAAGGATTTTGCGACACAAAATCACTATACACCTGAAACTGCTTTTACGCTTATTAAATCACGGTTTCGTGCTTTTGAGAAATCGAATTTTATTCCTGAAATTTGTAGTAAACTCAAATCGATAGATCATTCCGGTTATCCGGGTTTTTTTAGAAACTTTGCTAAGATAATCCACCATTATATCTATCAGGATATTTTAGTTAATGCGGGAGAATACTGGAGGAGCTCAGATCCCGGGGGCGGATTGATTTTATTTGGCGGCCAGAAGCAGCGTAGCCTGGAGAGTAAGTTTAAAGGTGTTTCCGCCGATAAAATAGAGAATGATTTGAATAAAGCATATTCGTGGCTTGGTGAAAATGGTGATCCGGTAGCAAACGTATTAACCCAAGTTGCAAATCACGAGATTGTATTATACTGTAAATCATATAGTTATAATTTTGTGTTTTTACAATTGGGTCACGACTTTTGCGATTCTCGTATAGGGTCTAAATTCAAATTTCATCAACTCATAAAAACGTTT
>JAHJGX010000061.1 GCA_018824205.1 bacterium | reverse complement strand
TGTTTTTAACGAATCATAAAGCACCCCGGCAATCACCGATAGCACCGGATGTTTAAAACCCGCAAGGGGAATATTATTCAAAATAAATGTAATCGGGTCATCCAACCCGGTCAGCAGCAGTTTCAGCAGCTCAAATTCCGCCTTATCCGTAACTGATGTAATTTGAATAACCGGCCCCGGACCGGATTTTTTCTGGTCATTCCCGGTCCGTTTTCGCCGGTAAACATTACGAATCTGGGCCAGAATACGCTCTTCCTTCAGGCTCAGTTCCTCGGCCAGTTCCTTAACAATAAAATCACGGGTCACCGGGTTGACGACTTCACTGATTTCCTGGATTAACGTATCCACAAATTGGGATTTTGAAGCCGGAGTATTGAGTTCATTTTTATTGTTTATTATGTAATAACTAACAAACTGAGGGCTTTCACTGTACAAATGCCGGAATGCTTCGACCCCCTTATCTTTTAAAAATGAATCCGGGTCATCTTTTACCGGCAGCTGAATCGCTCGTACGTCAAATCCCTCTTTCAGCAGTACAAAACCGGCCCTCTCGGTCGCTTTCTGGCCGGCGCTGTCGCCGTCGTAGCACAGCATCGTTTTTGTAGTAAAACGTTTGAGAACCCGGGCGTGGTGAACATTTAGTGCGGTTCCTGATCCCGCAATAACATTCTTTATTCCCGCAGAATAAAACCGTAGAAAATCCGTATAACCCTCAACAATGATTGCCTCTTTTTCCTGCTGTATTGCCGTTTTAGAATGCTCCAGCCCGTAGAGCGTACCGCTTTTAAAATAGATCGGTGTTTCCGGTGAATTCATATATTTGGCGGGGTCTTCAGGGTCCAATGTTCGGCCGCCAAAGGCGACAATTCGGCCGGATACATTACAAATAGGGAACATAATCCGGTTTCGAAAACGGTCCAGGAAGCGATTGTCCTTATTAATAAACAGACCCGATTTATCAACTACCCGGGGATTAAATTTTTTCGGGTCTATCTGTCCGAACAGACCGTCCCAGTCACCGGTCGCAAAACCAAGCGAAAAGTGTTGCAGAATGGTTTTATCAAATCCTCTCTCCAGCAGGTAGTCCAGCGCTTTTTTACCCTTGTTGGAATCCAGTTGACGGATATAGTAGTCTCTGGCAATTTCATGAATTTCATACAGCAGGGCGGTTTCACCCTTTTCAAAATCATCTTCGCCTTTTTCCCATTGGATCTCAATGCCGTAGCGTTCAGCCAGCCGCTTTAATGCATCGACATAGTCGATATTTTCGTGCTCCATGACAAAGGTCACAGCGTTGCCGCCTTTCCCGCAGCCGAAGCAATGGAATATTCCTTTCGCCGGATTAACACTGAATGACGGTGTTTTTTCCTCGTGAAACGGACAGAGTCCAAAATAATTGCGGCCCCGCTGTTTTAACTGAACAACGTCGGAAACCACATCCATGACGTCCGCCCGGTTTTTGATCTGTTCAACAATATTTGCGGGAATTTTCGCCAATCGTCATCCTTATTAGTTTTCTACTTTACAATTCTGCAATCGTCACCCCGGTTCCCCCTTGATCAAATTTCTCGAAGTAGAACTTACGGACGCCGGGGGTATTTTTCAACACCTCAAGGGTCATCTTCTGAAGCACTCCCGTACCTTTTCCGTGGATGATTTGAATCTGGTTTAAACCGGCTAAAAGTGCTCTATCCAGAAAACGCTCGAGTTCATCCTGGGCCTCTTCAAACCGTTTCCCTCGTAAATCCAGGCGGAACGACGCCATACTTTGAACCTGCGCCGAAACGATCGTATTCTGCAATTCATTTTCCTGTTGAATTCTGACCGATTCGAGTGAATCCAGGGAAATCCAGATTGTTTTCCCGCTTACCGAGACAGCTGCCCGACGTTTGTCGGTTTGAATATCCGTTATCTGCCCGATTCCGGAAATACCTTCTACGCGGACAGAATCTCCAGGCAAAAAACCGTTTTTATCAATTACGGGTATCGGTTTTTTAACACGCTGCCTTTTCCGGGCTGTCTGGCGGACACTTTCCAGTGTTTTTTTCGCCTCGATAATCGTCTCTCGAGAAGCGTCCTTTTCACGAATATCTTTCACCGCATGTTCGATTTTCGACCGGGATTCATTAACCAAACGTTCCAGTTCAACAGCAATTCTATCATCCATCGATTCATGTTTTTCACGAATCGAAGTCAGTTTATTTTCGTATTCGGCGATCAGTTTATCGAGAGTTTTTTTGTTACGCTCAACGGATTGGTTTTCCTTTTCGATCTGGGTCTTCAATGTATCGACTTCGATCAGCAGGTGTTCCAGTTTGACCTGATCGTCTCCCATTAAATCCCGGGCGCGGTTGATTACCGATTCATCCAGCCCCATTCGCTTTGATATTTCCAGAGCATAACTGCTGCCCGGCAGCCCTGACTGAAAGCGATAGGTTGGTTGCAGCTCCGTCGAGTCAAATTCCATGGCGGCGTTCATGACATTCGGGTCCTGATCGGCATAGGCTTTCAGACCGCTGTGATGAGTCGTAACAGCGGTAAAGGTTTTTCGGCGAACCAGCTCTTCCAGCACCGCTCTTCCCAATGCCGACCCTTCCAGCGGATCGGTGCCGGTGCCCAATTCGTCGATTAAAACCAATGAACGATCAGTAGCGGTCTCAATAATTTTCTTCAGGTTAGATACATGGGAAGTGAAAGTTGACAGATCGTCTTCAATGGATTGCTGGTCACCGATATCCATCAGAATTCGGTCAAAGTAAGGTATTTTGCTGCCGTCATCAACGGGTACCGGCAATCCACAGCTCACCATCAGGCTCAGCAATCCGATCGTTTTCATGGCAACGGTTTTACCACCGGCATTAGGACCGGTGATGATCACGCAACGGATAGCCTCATCAATGGACACATTCAGAGGAATGACTTCCTTGACCAGTGACAGCAATGGATGCCGGGCATTTTTCAATACCAACTGCCTCTGATCAAGCGAAACATGGGGAACTCTGCATTTGAAACGTTGGGAAAATCCGGTGCAGGCGTTCAGAAAATCCAGTTCCGTAAGGATTCCAATATTCCGGATAATGTCTTGAAAATTCGGACGCAGATCTTCGGTAATGCGTTTCAGAATGCGCTCAATTTCATCCTGCTCCGCGATTTCAAGTTCCATTAAGGTATTGTTTATTTCCACGATGCTCAGCGGTTCCACATAGGATGTCGCCCCGGTGGCCGATTGCCCGTGAATAATTCCTTTGATTTTACGTTTACTCTCGCTGCGCAACGGTAATACAAACCGACCGTCCCGAATGGTCGGATTTTCTTCATGAAGCCAGTTTTCCTGACGTGCCCGATCCATAACCCGGTCAATTTCACGGTGCATTCTGGAAACCGTTTGCTGAATCTGTTTACGGATTCGCGCCAGTTCCGGACTGGCGCTGTCCCGAATGTCACCATTGTCATCCACGACCCGACGAATCAGTCCGATTTCCTTTTCCAACGGGTTCAGGGATTCCACCAGATTTTCCAGTGGTTTCAGGCTGTCACGGTTTCTCCTCACAAACTTGCAAAGATCAAGACTCTGCTGCAGAATTCCTAAAATATGGAGCAGGGTTTCCGCAAACAAATAACTGCCCTCAACGCGGCAGCGGTACAGATCACCACGAATATCTATAAAATACCGAAGGGGAATCTGTTCACCCTTTTCTCTTAATGTCTGCAACGCAGTAATACGATTCAGCTGCTGAAAAACATCATCAATATCATCGAATGGTTTGGTACCTTGAATCCGCTCTTTTGCGCTCTCTGATAAGGCGCTGTCGGCAATCAATTCCAGAACGCGCTTGAAGCCCAGTGTTTCGTTGATATTGTTTACCATGTATTTCCCTGCTTATCGATAAACTCAAGTTTGTGACCGAGTGAATCGGGAACAGCCGGAAACGGTATGGGAAAAGGTGTTTCCATTCGGAATATTCCCCGGATATTTTCTTTCAGGGAATCGGCCCGTTTTTCCAAACCGAATGTTTTCAACAATACCCGTTCGCATTTATCAAGATAAATATAGCTGGGAGATGAGGCTTCCAGTTTCTTCACAAACATTGTTTCGGAAAAAATACTGAAACACCAGGCGATGATTGACATAATCAGAATGCCTTTTAATGCTCCAAAAGCCAGACCACTCAAGCGGTCCAGCCAGGCCAGCTTCAATGTACTGACAATCCGTTTCAGAATCGACGATAGTAATTGAATGGACAAATAGACAATCAGAAAAACGATGATGAAACCAATAACAGTCTGGACGCCTTCTGAAATATTAAACATATCCTGAATGAGTGCGACGCCCAAACCGTAAAACCGGACCGCGAATGTCGAGGCCAGGATTATCCCAATCAATTTCAGCGCTTCTTCAATCAGCCCCCGGCGCAATCCGAGAAATCCCAGCACTCCAATCACGATAATTACAATCAAATCAAATAGAGTATACATTCAGAACCACATTATGATAATTTTGCCCTGACCATCGCCTGAACCTGAGAGCCATCCGTTCGGCCCTTCACCTGTTGCATGACTTTCGGCATTACCTTGCCAATATCTTTCATGGATGTCGCACCGGTTTCGGTAATAATATTGGTGATTATCTGTTCCAGCTCATCCGTGCCCATTGCTTCCGGAAGATACTCCGAAATAATCACCAGTTCTGCTTCTTCCTGTTTCACAAGGTCATCCCGGCCGCCATCAGCATAGGCTTTTATGGCTTCGCGGCACTGTTTGGCGGCGTTGGTCAAAACACCGATTACATCTTTATCATCCAGGTCTTTTTTCTGATCAATCTCCAGTTTTCGGATCATGCCGCGCAGCAAACGGATAACATTAACGCGCAACTCATCCCTGGCCTTCATAGCAGTAACCATATCTTTCTGAAGTTGTTCTTTCAGACTCATTTAATCCTCCTGAAATTAATATTTCAACACTGCGGCCATCATCATTCGACCGCTTTGAGCGCCTTCACGGCGATAACTGAAAAACAGTTCGTAATGGCAGCAGGTACAAATTTCACTGTCATCGATACGACCCGGTAAAAGGCCGGACACTAGAAGCTGGGATTTAATCACTTCCACCAGATTCAGAAACAGCCGGTCATCTTTCCGATTAATTGAATCCGTCGGAAACTGATCCGCCATGTCTCTTTGAACTTCATAACAGCAGGGGCGAATGGACGGGCCAATTGCACAATAGATGTCATCCGGTTTTGCCCCATACTCTGAACTCATCAGATTGACTGTCTTTGGTACAATATCTTGTTTAACGCTTCGCCACCCGCCATGAACAGCGGCCAGCACATGATGAACCGGATTGTACAGCAGAACCGGGACACAATCGGCGGTTTTTATCGCTAATACTATGTTTTTTTTATCAGTAATTAATGCGTCAGTTGCATCGAACAGGCCGGGATTTTCAACCCGTTGAACCCTGTTGCCGTGAACCTGTACTCCGCAGGCCAGCTGCCCTTGACCCGCATTGATTGATTTCAAAAACAAATCCCTGTTCCTGACGACATTTTCATCACTATCTCCGACATTCAGTCCCAGATTCAGACTGTTGTACGGTTCAGGACTGACTCCGCCGAGTCGTGTGCTGAATGCGTGACCGATATGGTTAAAGGAATCTATCAGAGAAGATCGATAAAGAGTCAGATCATTGACATGCAGAGCATTAAACATGCTTAATATCGCGGTGTATAAGTCGTCAGATCACCATTTTCAATCACGGCCACCGGTTTTGCAATTCCCCCTTCCATTTTCATGATAAAGGCACAGGAATTGACCCTGGGTCGATTCCCGCGAAAGGAAATATCCCGGCAAATTCCGCGATAGGTCGGCATTTGAGCCAATTTCTTTCGAATGGTTTCCCGGGAATTATCGCTCTCATCGAATACAGAAAGCAACGCACGCATGGTATCATAGCCATAAAGATCAAAGCGCCCCGGAGGTGATTCGAGCAGGCGGCTGTAATTTCGTTCAAAATTTTTATAAAACCGGGATTCTTTGTCAATGTAATAATCGGAGATGAAGGTCAACTGACGTGATACCATCGGATGTTTTTTTAACATTTCCGGATCGTTCCAATTCGCACTGCCGAAAATTTTAGCGCTTAAATTATAATACTCCAGCTGGGGTATCAGCATTTTCAAATCACTGGCATAGGCCGGTACAAGAAGGCCGTCAATGGATGTGATACGATACTCCAGAGAGTCCACTTTTGGTATTAAAAACTCCGTGGAATCCATTATCCCGGTCAGGATCAGTGCCTGCTTTAAATCTGCAACATAAACGGAATCGGTTCTGAAAATGCGATACTGGTCCCCATAAATATCCACATAAATACTGTCAGTCAGCCAGAGACTGTCAGATAGGGTATATCCAAGCAGTTTTTGTTTGCCGGCTTCTATTTTTTCTTCCAGAATTTTATGACTGATTCCAAGACCGGCTACACGAATACCGGAAAACTGATATTTCAATTCTTCCGGGGCACCGTGATACCACTGCTGAGAAACGACATGGCCGCCCCGTTCATCCACCGTCCGGCAGAAAGCATCGGTCAGCTCTTTTCCAAATTCATCGGCCGGGGAGATCGACGCAACTGTCATTACTTTCGAGATACTATTAGAGTATTTACCCAGAAAGCGGCCCAGATTTTCGAAATCCACATTGGCCTGGAAAATATAAGGTCCCAGGGAGCTGATTTCGCTGCTTGTTGCTGTCGGAGATATTTGAGGGACCTTACGCTGGTTGGCAACCGCTGCCACGGCTATTGTGTTTTCACTGGTCACCGGTCCAAAAATCGCTCTAACCTTAGGATTATTGCAAAGGTACTCAACCTTTTTAATGCTCTCTACAACTTCTCCCCGGTTATCCATAGCGATGGCGGTAATGTCTTTGTCGCTGTTGGCACGGAACTGATGAATGGCATAGCGCACGCCATTCAGGATATTGTTTCCAATTGGAGCCATTGGCCCGGTGAGAGGAAGAATAATCCCAATGTAAACCTTTTCCTGGGCGCGGTTTTTCAGCCGTTCGCTGGTCCGAACAAATTCATTATTAAAGTACGGCCCTTTAATCATCCCCTTGATTACCCGCAATTCCTTTTCTGCCTGGCGCGTATCTCCGTCAAGATGATATTTTTCAGCCAGTTTCAATGTCAGAAATATTTTATGGAAATCTTCATGGTTATTTTCGATAATCGTCACGAGCTGTTCGGTACTGATAAACAGGTCAACAATTGTCTCCAGTGTCTGCTTACTCATAAAGCGCAACCGCTCTTGATTGGTACTCTGCATCACGTTCAAATAATGGAAAATCGACTCGCTGTACATTCCCTTTATCAGATAGGCTTCGGCCAAAGCATATTCCGCGTCATCCAGATATCGGGAAGTTTTGTGGATCAGAACAAACTCACGCCCCATCTGGATTGCGAGATCGAGGTCACCAAGCCGCAGATAGGTCTTTATCAGGAGTAAACCTGAGGCGCTCAACAGGTGGTTTTCCGACTCGGGGATGGCATTAAATTTCTCAAAAACATTCAGCGCGTCCCAGTAACGCTCCTGGTTGTAATAGCGAACACCTTCCCGGAAGATTAGTTTTAGTGAATCCACCGGTTCAATTCTGGTGCTATCGGGTGTCATGTCCACAAACTGTGAAAAGGCGAGATTTATCAGAATAAATAGAATAAGTACTGTTTTTAAAAATTTCATATACGGCTTCGTGAATTGATTATTAACGGTTATTCCCACTCAATTGTACCGGGCGGTTTTGAAGTAATATCGTAGACAACCCGATTGATTCCCCGAACCTCATTAACGATCCGGCTGGCGACTTTACTCAAAACAGCATTCGGAATCGGCGACCAATCGGCAGTCATACCGTCGCTACTGTCTACCGATCGCAGCGCGACAAGATTTTCATAGGTCCGCTGATCTCCCATAACACCTACAGTTTTTACCGGAATCAGCACGGCAAATGCCTGCCAGACCCGATCGTATTCGCCGGAATTTATCAGTTCTTTAATAAAAATATCATCGGCTTTGCGAAGAATTGACAAACGCTTGGCTGTGATTTCACCAATAATCCTTACACCCAGACCGGGCCCCGGAAAGGGATGCCTGTTCAGAATATCAGCTGACATGCCCAGTTCACGACCAATCTTGCGAACTTCATCCTTGAAAAGGCTGTTAAACGGTTCAATCAGGTCCAGTTTCATACGTTTCGGCAGGCCGCCAACATTATGATGGCTTTTAATCACCTGTGATGGTCCGTTGACTGAACGGCTCTCAATAACGTCGGGATAAAGCGTCCCCTGAGCCAGGAAGGACAGGTCTTTGTGCTTTTTTGAGATTTCTTCAAATGCCTTGATAAACTGGTGGCCAATAATTTTTCGTTTACGCTCCGGGCTTTTAATCCCTTTTAATGCATTTAGAAATTGCGCCGAGTAATTGTACATCCGAATGGGCAGCCCCATTTTTCTTAATTTACGGACCACTTCAAACTGTTCATCTTTGCGCAAAAGTCCATTGTTAATAAATACTGGTATGCACTGATTTCCAATAGCGCGGTACATCAGGATTCCCATTACTGACGAATCCACACCGCCGCTGAGTGCCATCAGGACTTTGCCATTTCCGACCTGTTCACGAATCTTTGTGGAAGTCTGTTCGATGAAATGCCCGGCCGTCCAATCCTGCTTCAATCCGGCGATGCCAAACAAAAAGTTTTCCAGGATTTTTTGCCCTTCAACGGTATGCACAACCTCGGGGTGAAATTGTAAGCCCAGCAACGGCTTCTGGCGATGTTCAATGGCAGCCGGAGCATTGTTTTCAGAAACAGCAACAATGTCGAAACCTTCAGGCAGACTGTCAACATGATCACCGTGACTCATCCAGACTGTTGTATTGTCTTCGACATTTTGAAACAGGGCCGATTTTTTCCGGAATTGGATGGTACTGCGGCCATATTCCCGGTGCTTATCGGAATGTACTTTGGCCCCAAAATGCCGGGACATCAGCTGCAATCCGTAGCATATTCCCAAAATCGGTATATCAATAGTAAATATTTTCGGGTCTATATCCGGAGCCTTATCTTCATAGACACTGGACGGTCCGCCCGACAAAATCAGGGCCGATATATGATTCGTGACAATATCCTCCGAACTGATATCGGGCAGTACAATTTCCGAATATACCGACATCTCTCGCACCCGCCGGGCAATCAGCTGCGTATATTGCGAGCCAAAATCAACAATCCAGACTTTACTTGGCTTGCTCATTATCCCAAAATCTCCGGCAGCCAGTTGCTTAACGTATCTATAAACTTATAATTTGTCAAATCGTATTTTACCGGAGTGATGGAGATATATCCATGCTTAATCGCTTCATCATCGACATCGTCATCGTCGCTAATTTCTTCCTTTTTACCGTCCATCCAGTAATAAACCCGATTCCGGGGATCCACTCGTTTAACAAAAGTTTCCGCAAAATTTGCCATTCCCTGGCGGGTAATTCTAACCCCGGCGATTTCATTTTCCGGAAGATTCGGCACATTGATATTCAGAAGTGTCCGATCGGGAAGCCCCTTGGAAAGCACGATACCCATCATATTTACAGCAAAACTGGCTGCCGATTCAAAAATCGGATTGGTATAGGTGGTGAGTGAAACAGCAATCGATGGAATTCCCAGGATCGTTCCCTCCGTTGCAGCGGACACCGTACCGGAATAGATCATATTGATACCGGCATTGGACCCAAGGTTGATTCCGCTGATAACCATATCCGGTCGCCGATCCAGCAATGCTCCAACGGCAATTTTCACGCAATCCGATGGTGTTCCGGAAACGGCGTAACCTTCCCATTGACCGGATTTATTAAAGCAGCTGACCCGAATGGGATCGGAAAGCGTAATCGCATGCCCAACGGCACTCTTTTCACTGTCCGGGGCCACCACAACCACATCGGCATCTTTTTTCAATTCCTGAACAAGAGCGTGGATTCCGGGCGCTGCAATCCCGTCGTCATTGGTTACAAGTACATAGGGTCTAGTTTTTATCATTAAAGAAATCCAATAGTTTGATGATGGTCTTTTTAATTTCCGAGCGCCCAATGATCATATCCACAAACCCTTTTTCCAATAGAAATTCCGCACGTTGAAATCCTTCCGGCAAATCTTTTCCAATGGTCTGCTTGATGACCCGCTCGCCGGCGAATCCAATTAAAGCGCCCGGTTCGGCAATGATGATATCACCTAGCATAGCAAAACTGGCGGTCGTTCCTCCGGTAGTAGGATCCGTAAGAATGGATATAAAAAAGCCGCCCTCTCCATGGAACTGCGCCAGTTTGGCGCTGGTTTTGGCCATTTGCATCAGGGAAAGAACACCCTCCTGCATACGAGCGCCGCCGGAGCTTGAAACGATGATCAACGGCAGCTTCTTTTCCCTGGCCCTGTCAATCGCCCGGGAGATTTTTTCACCAACGACAGAACCCATACTGCCGCCCACAAAATTAAAATCCATTACACAGAGCACGACCCTGTGTTTGTCAATATCACCTTCAACAGTAACAACAGCATCGTAGAGACCGGTCTTAGCATGGGCTTCTTTCACGCGATCACTATACCGTTTGGAATCCTTGAATTTCAGGGGATCGTTGGATTTCATTTTCTGATTAAACTCTTCGTAATCACCATCGATCAAAATTGTAAAATAATTGCTGCTGGAAATTCGGAAATGATATTGACATTGGGTACATATCCAGAAATTCCGTTCCAATTCCCGTTTGTATAAATATTCCGAACACTTGGGGCATTTAATCCAAAGCCCGTCAGGAATCACCTTTTTCTCCGTGCTCAGCAAACCTGTTTTTGTTCTGCGAAACCAGTCAACCATAGTGACCTCACTCTAATATTTTAGTCAGTATCAGGGCATCAGACCTGTCTTCATAGTACTTTGCCCGTCTGCCGACACTTTTAAATCCTGTCTTGCTATACAATTGCCGGGCCGCCTCGTTTATTTCGCTGACTTCCAGTGAAATAGTCATAGCCCCCTTTTTCCGGCAAAAATCAAAAATCCAGTTCAGTAACTGCTCTCCATAACCCATTTTTCGATTGTCTGGGTGAATGGCAATATTGGCAATATGGGCCTCATCTTCAAATATCCAGAATATAACATAACCCGCTAATTTATCCTGAATTTTTAAAATATAAAAAAAACTGACCGGATTATACAATTCATGCTTAAAAAAATCAAGTGTCCAGGGTGAATTGAAGGAAGCATTCTCAATCTCAGAAACTTCATGAAGATCCCGTTCATCGGCGGGTTTTATCCGGATTCTGTCTTCGGTTTCCAATTCTTGACCTCGAATTCACTTAAATACAGGGGTTCCAGATCAGGAACGCTTTGCGAAAGCAGAACCTGATAGTGCTGATGCGCCAGCCATGCCACATGATCCCCTTCAGGATAAAGCGTTTCAACTGGTTTAATATCTGCATCAACTATTTCCGAAGGACTAATATAGGGATGCTGATTCTGATATCTCTGATGAATGTCAGAAAAGATGTCATAACCGATGTCTATGGAATCAATGCTGAGGGGATGTTCTTTTCGGCAACACACATGATACGCCAGATCCCGGTGCGACTTTATCATCAGAACCATATCCGAATCAATGGTCTGACGGGCAACGCTCTCCAGAACCGCCATTGTCGGAACCGGTAAAACCGGCAATTTGCGGGCAAACGCCAATCCCTTGGCCGTGCTCAATCCAATTCGTAAACCCGTATAGGAGCCCGGCCCGATACTGACAGCAATTGCGTCTATCTCTTCCATCGTGATTGACTTTTTTAATAATTCATCGATCAGAGATATCAGTTGTTCCGACGCCATGGAACGACCAATTCGTGCAATCCGGTCTACAATCCTTCCATTGCAAACGAGGCCGACACTGCAGTTATTTGTAGATGTATCTATTCCTACAATATTCATCACTTTATTGAGTTTTAAACAAATTAACGATTCTCTCTTCAACTGTTTCCGGGCCTTCCATACGAATCTGCCGGCTGTCTTCGGTGTCAAGATTGTGATCAAGCCAGAGCCGTATAGCTGTATCGGGAATCAGTTCCATGATGGTATCGGCCCATTCCACCAACGTGATGCCCTCTCCAAAAAAATATTCATTAACTCCCAACTCCAGCCACTCTTCAAGACGATTTTCCCGATAGCAGTCCATGTGATAAACCGGAATCTTTCCCGGATACTCATTTACAAGAGTATAAGTTGGGCTATCGATTTGCTGCTGAATATTCAAGCCCCGACAGATACCCCTGATCATTGTCGTTTTTCCTGCCGCCAGATCACCCACAAAGGCTACCACATCTCCCCGATTCAACTGAGTAGCAATGATTTCACCCAGACGTTCTGTCTCGGCCGCTGAAGAACTGCTTAAATTTATCATCGAACTATCTTGGCGTTAACGTCGCTATCGGTAATATTGTCTCTTCCATCGACATTCCCCCATGCTGAAATGTGTCACGGTAATGGGACTGAAATTTATGATAATTCGTCGGATATACGAAATAAAAGTTCTCTTTTGCAATCAGATAATTCGTGTTGATTCCAAGGTTCGGCAGTTTGTACTCTTCCGGGTTTTTGATAGCCAGTGCATATTTCTGATGAACATTCAGGTTTTTACCAAATTTAAACCGGATATTTGTGGAAGTCTCTTTATCACCAACAACCTTCACATCATTCTGAACCCTGATACTTCCATGATCGCTGGTTATTACAATTGTAAACTTGTATTCGGCGAATTTTTTTAAAACGGAATATAGCCAGGAATGTTGAAACCAGGTTCGAACAATCGAACGATAACTGGCTTCATTGGGAACAATCTCTTTCAATATTTCCGAATCGGATCGACGATGAGCCAGCACATCAACAAAATTAACGACAAGCGAGATAAATGGATTTTCCAGATAAGTAGACAATTTCCGGTCCATTGACCAACCCGCTTCGGAATCCAGCACTTTGATATATTTTATCGATCTTGTCAATTCAGGAATCTCTTCGCTGACCAGATTTTGAATCATCTGCGCTTCATGATGATTCATTGAACTCTCATCTTCCTCGTCTCTGTTCCAAATATCCGGATATGCCCGGTTGATTTCCGAAGGAAACATACCACTGAAAATCGAGTTTCGTGAATAGGGTGTGGCAGAAGGTAAGATTGAAAAATGATAATTTGTGGAAACATTATAAAAATCGTAAAGTAAGGGTTCGAAGGTCAGCCATTGATCCAATCGCATACAATCAATCACAATAAACAGAACTTTTTCACCGGCTCTGAGTTTTGGAAATACATATTTGCGGACCACATCGGGCGATAAAGTCGGTCTGAAATGAGAATCATCGTTTACCCAGTCGATATAGTGTTTTTCAAGAAATTTGCCGAATTCTATATTGCAATCCCGTACCTGATCTTCCAGAGTTTCTTTTAAACCCAGATCGGGATGGTCATCAAATTCTATATCCCAGCGCGCTAGTTTTTTATAGATATCGATCCATTCATCGCTGCTCAATTCCTCGTACAGACGTCTGGATATGGAATGAAACTCCTCCATGTAATTGCGGGAAACATGCTCCGATGAAATCCGGTTCTGCTCGAGGACTTTCTTGCAGGCCATGAGCACCTGGCTGGGATTCACAGGCTTTGTCAGATAATCGGTGATTTTCCGCCCAATGGCTTTTTCCATCAGGCTTTCTTCTTCATTTTTTGTAATCATGATCACCGGCAATCCCGGTTTTATATCTTTGATCTCAGCCAGGGTGGTCAAACCGTCTTTACCAGCCATCATTTCATCGAGAAGCACAAGGTCATAATTGGATTCCCGCACCAGGTTTACCGCATCATTGCCATTAGAGACCGGTTCAACATCGAAACCACGACTTTTCAGAAATAATATATGGGCCTTGAGCAGTTCGATTTCATCATCAACCCACAATATTTTTCCTTTTTTACTTCCCATTTTATGCTTCCTGGTTTATGATTTAACGATCTTGTATAATATACGTGAATAGGGGTTGCAACCAATACAATTTTACGGACTCAATCTTCAGCGTATTATGAAAAGGCAGACATGCTTCTTACGACAGTCTGCCCGCTATAGTTCCCTGAAATGCTTGGTTTTACTTGGTAGTCATTACGAATTCACCCTGCCAGTTATCCCCGGGCGGATTCTCCTTAAAAATTTCACACCTCCCGATGAAAACCTTTGAAGGTGGATCATCACCGGTCACTGCAATCGCCTGGTTGAACAGCTCAATGGCTTCATCCCATTGACGATTCCAGTACAGCTCAATACCATTTGTGAAATGAGTTCTGATCAGCGCTTGTTCACTGGTCATTTCACCTTTTTTTGCCATCAACTCATAAACGGTAATCGGAATCAATTTACCTTTAACAACCAATTTATCCAGGATTCTGACTTCGATTTTATCACTCGCCTGATTCAGTGTCTCTGCGCCAACCATTATATAGGAACCGTACTGCTTGTTGGCTCCCTCAAACCGGCTGGCCTGGTTGACTGCATCGCCCATGACAGTATATTGAAAACGCTGGGCGCTACCCATATTACCGGCACTGACGACACCGGAATTTACTCCCATACGGACATAAATATCGACACCATGATCCTTTTTAATTTCTTTGCGGAGTTCAACGAGTCTGTCCTGCTGATCAATGGCTGCCCAGCATGCTTTCCAGGCATGTTCCGGATCTTCCATCGGAACTCCGAAATCGCACATAATCGCATCGCCCTCGTATTTATCCACATAGCCATCGTATTGCATGCAGATATCGGTCATAGGCGACAGATATTTATTCAAAACAACCGATAATTCCTCCGCGGATAGACTTTCGGAAATCGTTGTAAAGCCGGCTACATCGGAAAAGAACATCGTCGCATCACGTTTTTCACCGGAAAGGCTGAATGCATCGGGGTGGTCTTCAAGGTATTTCAATACTTTCGGGCTCATGTATGTCTGAAACATACCCCGGATTTTCTTTTTCTCTTTCTGCTCAGACAGAAACTGATACACAACGTTGCTGATATAACTCAGCAAAATAACCGATATTGCCGGAATCATTTGAATCCAGATACTTTTCTCGATAAACAACCAGATGGAACCGAAAACGTACCCGGCAATTAATACCAGCGAGAACACACCGCCAAAAACCGGTTTGACAATACTGACTACCAGTGCGGTCAATATTCCGATGATAAAAATAATGGAAATATTCTGGTAAAATGGAATTGCCCGAATAAAATTTCCATCGAGCATCGTTTGAATCGCATGGGCGTGTGTTTCCACTCCCGGCATCAGCATCCGGACGCCGCCATAATTATAATACGGAGTATACTTATTGTCATGCAATTCATCAATCGACACACCGATCAGTGCAATTTTATCTCTGAACGGATTTGCAAGGTCAAGGATTTTTTCCACCGCAGCAGTGTCCTCCATTGCCAATGCCATAAAGGCTTCTGCCTGCAACACCGAATCGGGCAGTAAGGCAATTCGAAGTTCAAAGGGATAGACAGAATTCGCTTTAAACAATTCCATATAATCGGTATCTTCTTCATCCTTCAGATCAAAATCGGCGTCATCCAGAACCGCCGACAGCGAAAAGGTCGGAAACGTTCTTGCCGGACCATAATAATTAATTAAAATTGTCTGTTCATATCCCTGACTGCCCCGGTGAGCCTGCAATTTCACCGATTCATCCCCGTCACTTTTAGGAAATACAAAATAGCCGTCATCGCTGAATTTATACTCCGGCGAAGTGGTAAAACCGTTTTCAGCAAAAAATACTTCTGATCCTAATGAGTATATATATTTACTCTGATAGGCTTCAAAAATAGAGTAACGGCGCATGAACCCGTCGGGATCCTGCAATTCTCCGACAACTCCCCACTCACTCCCGGTTCCCATCAAAATCGGCAACGGTTCATTGGGGTAAGCATAGATTTCGCCGCCCGCTTGCACCCGATCGATTTTACCCGCGAGGATTACATTACCGTTACGATATATTGCATCCGCGAGTATAGAATCCCCCAGCGGATTTTTAATATCCGGTTCGGTAAACTGAATATCAAACATGATCCGGCGGATACCAACCTCGTTTAAATTATCAATCAGCGTCGCATAATATTCACGGGGATAGGTATAACGATCCCGGCAGGCTGTAAAAGTTTGCTGATCAATGGCAACAATTACCAAATCCGAGTGAGAGACATCCAGCGGGCCGCGCCAGCGAAACCGGAAATCCAGGGACTTTAATTCGAAATCCCGAAAAAAACCAAAAATCAAGAGTATTGATACTACTATGGAAAAAAGCAGCGCGATAAGAGTCCCCCAGGCTGCTTTTCTAATTACATCTTTTTTCATCCGATATAAAATCCGCTATTAAAAAAGGAATGTATAACTTACCATGAAACTAACATCGTTAAAGACTTCGCTTGTCATATTATCGTCGATAAGAACATATCGCAGCCTCCACCGAAATTGATGATCTTCACCCAATCGAAACATACCGCCGGTAAATATATCATTCTTTGTAAAATCCGCCAAACCTGAGCCATTGATTAGTGTATACCCGGCTTCCGTGGCCAGTTTGCCCTCAAAGAATTCATAGCGGCCGCGCAGCAGCACAGTAAACATCTGGTAGGGCTCCGCCTGAGATGCACTCTCCGAAGTATTGGAGGAAATTTTTAAAGTCGTCTTTAAAGGAAATGAAAAAGCCGAATTGACACCGAAGGAAAATGACGATGCGCTTGTCTTGTTAAACTGATATCCGTACAAGCGATCATTAATCCGGTCATTCCGTTCTGAGTTTGCATAGGTGATATTCAGTGTGTTTTTAATATCCCCAATCTTCACGATATGGGAAATCCGGAAATCCTGTCGCGTGGTGACGTTGGACTCACGGGGATCCTTAAAAGAATATGTTGTATCGCCTAATTCGGTATATGTTGTATCATACTTAATGTCAAGAGTATCTAAGTCGTTCTGACGGCCATAACTCTGAGTGTTAAAATTGATATTCGGTAATCCTTCCCCCGGATATAATGCCACACTCGCAGTAAAGGAAGTCGTAGTCGTCGTAGAATTTTTATTTTCAAGCAGATTATCCCGTTTCTGATCATAGGCAAGTGTCACAAACAGCCGGTTACTGAACAGCCGGATTTTATCGGATATATCAAAACCCTGAACATCAGTCCGCATATAGGGATTTCCCAGGGAGGTAAACTCGGGGCCAACGCGCTGATAACGGACAACAAAGAAGTTGTTAAAATAATTCAATTTTAACACCGTCTTAAAGGCCGTGGAAGGCATGTTCAGAAACTCTTTCATACCAATTTGATTATTCGTATCTGGTACAATAGGCATCAAAGGACTGATATTTTGGTTAATGATGAAAATCCTGGTAAAATCGCCGGGATCGGGAAAACCTGCAAGAGGAATATTCATATCGCCAAGTGTGATGGTATCATTTTGCAGGCTGTCGCCCGGTAAAAATGTATCCATTTCTTCAAGCGTCAGAGCGCCACCGGTGATGTCGCGGTTCAGATAGGAGAAGGCTGCATCGGTCTTCCACACAAACCGTTTCTGGTCAAAAGCGAGCAGTAAATCCGTGCCTAATACAATATTATCCTTAGGTTTATTGACGCCTCCCATGACAATAGAACGATCATCGGTTTCGTTAATACCGCCATATTCCTTTTTAACGGACAGGGTATCGGCACGGGCTTTTAATAATGAAAAACCCAGCTGGAAATTTTTCCCGGAACCGAAATAAGGCCTGACCGCCAGCAGGTTCCGGTCGTAAGTATACCCGCTGCGCGTATATTGCAGAACACCGCCTTCCAGCGTATCGGGTGTTGAACTGATCGTTCCTTCAATCGCCCGTTCTGACTGACCATACACGATGTGCGTGTTAAAATATTTGAGTTTCAGGCTGGCCTCTACTCCCCGAACACGTTTGCCCTGCAGGGATAACTCGGAAAATTGAGGATTAACATCTCCCACAGAGATATCAAAAACAGAGGTTTTCAACCCCAGGGACAAGCGGTTCCGGGGCTGTTTTGTCGGATCTTCCTGAGAAGAAACAAAGGCTTTGGCATTAAAACTCAGCCAGTCGTAGGATCCCGATGCATTGGCACGGATAGAATTAATATTTTGACGGACTCCCCGCACCTGTTCCGAGTTTGCTTCTGCTGCAACACGACCGGTGTATTTCAGTACCCGCATGGCCTCTTCGATAGTTTTAACAACCGTAAAATTGATTATTTCCGTTTCATAGGGATCACCAAACTGATTGGACATGTTTAATCTGGCAGTATGCAGTCCCGGTTTTATATTCTTCGGCCGGTACATAATTACATCTTCAGTTATCTCTGCCTGTTTTATAACAGAGACGCCATCAAGAGTCAGCTTAATTGAATTTATATCAAAGTCAAACACATTAAAAAGTGAAAACGCCAGTACCACCTCTTCAGCGGCCACAACAGCGCCTTCTTCGGGACTCAAAATAATGATATCACTGCGAATTCCTCCTTGAATGTCCGGGGAACTGACCGAAAACGCTTTTTCGGTAATCTCCGCTGCTTTTCTGACAGTAAGCAACATCGGTATATTGTAGGGATCAACTTCCGGAAATGCTACCATTTTACCATCAGCCATTTCCGCAATGATTAAATATTCAACGCCTTCAGGTGTAACATAATCAGCCGGAATACTTGCGGAGTAGACACCCATGTATTCATTCATATCTTCTTCTACAAATGAATCCTGACCGCCCACCCGGTAAAAAAGCCTGATCCGTTCCGTCTCTACAACATTACCCTCGATCAGAGCTTCTATTGTAATTGGCGAATTTGCCCGAATATTGCGCGGCGGTGAATGTAGTACTTTTGCCTGCCCAAAAAGAATGCCGGTGAATACTAATGTTAATAATGAAAATTTTGCCCCAATCTTACCCATTTACATCCTCAACAATTATAAAACAGAAAGTGTTTGTTAATACTCTATCTTAATATCTTTAATATCGCCCTGATTATTCTGCAGCTGAATCCGAAGAATATTGGAAGTATCCGCGTCATCCTCATCATCGTCTGCCGGTGCGACGCCTTGCGGTGTGGTTTCCACGCTAACCTGTCCATCCGGGGTCGATGTACCCGTTTCATTTGCGCCGACTACAACAACGGCGCCGCTTTCGTTATTGGTTACTTCCACAGAACCGGACATACCGTAAAATACATCACCCATAACCGGATCCGATGTAAGCCAGAATACGGTCCCCTTAACAGACGCCACAGAGGTCGGAGTTGCGATAACAAATTCGCCTTTACGTTGCGGGCTTATTTCCGCTTTAAGAGTCCCGACTTGCATGGCAATCTGCTTTGATATAGATTCCGTAGTTCGGGTGCCGGAAATTACCATTTCGGAATTTTCACGTATTTTAATCTGAGTCTTATCATCCAAAAATACGAGAACCGCATAACCGTCATCCCCGGTTTTAATTTGATCTTCACTAAATAGCGATGTTCCCGGTTTAACACCAGTTTTAAAAGTTTCCTCATTGGAACGTTTCAGACTGGTCTGTCCTCTGGCTTTTAATGTCAGTGCGATCTTTTCAGCTGACCACCCCTGAATCGAGAAAATCAGGAGAAATAAAATCAGTGATATTTTTTGTAATTTTTTCATGATTTATTCCTATCTTGTTATTCAACACCTATTGATTTAATCGAAATCTGGCCCGCCAGTACCTGAGACGCTAACGCTGTTAATTGGTCCTGGGTCAGCTGCTGGGTATCATTTAGCGTCACAACCCCTGTTGGGAAAAACCCTTCCAGTTCCCCGCTGAACAGGGCATTGTACGTATCGGCATCAATTATCTGTTCCAGTATCTGGAGATATATATTACTCCCACCACTGGTAGCGCCATCGGTTTCGTCGTCGCCTCCCATTGAAGGTATCGAAAACACGAAGATATTACTTTCGATCATTTCTGATCCGGAAGTCGTCGGGAATACTTTTTGAATCTGCCAAACGTAGGTTTTGCCGTCCTCCAGCGGTTTAGAATCACTAAAGGGATATTGAAAGGTATTATCGGCTGTCAATAGGTCGCCCCTTCCAGTGCCACCGGCAACGATGACCGATGGAAGCGGATAAAACAACCCATTATCGGGATAAGGTAAATTGGCCCGATCGTTGAGGGCCTCATCAATGGAACTGTGAATGGCAAGATTGTATTCGGCAACCCGGATGAAATACCCGCATTCCAGGCAGTGTCCTTCTGTCCACATAAAGTCAGTAGATTCCCACTGAAACAGGGGATAGATGGAATAGATTTCAATATTGTCATCCAGGGGTCCACCGGGTGCAACGAGTTCAAGATCCGATGGATTACCCACAGAGATTACCTGTTTTTCGCTAAGTCCTGCCGAGCCTTCCGGATAAACGGCAAAATTAAACATGTAGTCACCGGCCGGGAGTTTTAATCCCGAGAGAATTGCGGTCTGAAGTCGGGCGAATTCCTCTTCAGGAATAAATTCAAACTCGTCTTTATAAATACCGGTCACTTCCCTGCCGTCAGTATAAAAGATATTGTCCATATTCAGATCAAGGTTTTTTGTTGAAATCGCGACCTCGCCATTAAAATCAAAGGGAAGCGTTTTGATAAAAATAATTCGCCTATTATTGAGTCCGAGACTGGGAATATTTGCAATCATCTCAAATTCGATACTGATTTGAATCGAGGCATCACTACCGATAGGTGGAGTGTAACTGAGGTAATACTCAAAAATATCCGGATTATTCATGCCATTATTAAAATCAAAATCGGCAATGTAAAACACCTCTACATTATTAAAATAGTTTGTTCCTAATGTCAATGTCCCTGTCTGCGCAGATGCACAAGAAAGAATAAAAATAAGTACTATACCGATGGTTGAGATTTTCTTTTTCATAAATACTCCTTATTTCATATCGTCAATTTAAAGGATTATGGAAAATATTGATGTGAGATAGAACATAAAGCAAACAATTTTTCTCTTTATTTTTTCACTCATAAATCGAATATAAATAAGGAGCCTTCAAGATACAATAAAAAAAAAGGCGCTCCGATTATTCGGGGCGCCTTTTAAAAGTTCCCGGCAACGACCTACTTTTCCACCCAGTCTCCCGAGCAGTATCATCGGCGCGAGAGGGCTTAACTACCGAGTTCGAGATGGGATCGGGTGTGGCCCCTCTGCTATTGCCACCGGAAAAAGATTGCATTGGGAAAAAATGAGACTCGATATTTAGGAATCTGACTCATAAAGAGTTTTGGTCAAGACTCACGGTTTATTAGTATCACTTGGCTAAATGCCTTACGGCATGTACACCTATGACCTATCAACCTCGTAATCTACAAGGAACCTTTAGTCCCGTTTTAACGGGAGGGAGATTTTGTCTTAAGGACGGTTTCACGCTTATATGCATTCAGCGTTTATCCAAACCAAACGTAGCTACCCAGCACTGCACCTGACGGCACAACTGGTACACTAGAGGTTTGTCCACTCTGGTCCTCTCGTACTAAGAGCAGCCCCTTTCAAATCTCCTACGCCCACAGCGGATAAGGACCGAACTGTCTCACGACGTTCTAAACCCAGCTCGCGTGCCACTTTAATGGGCGAACAGCCCAACCCTTGGGACCTTCTCCAGCCCCGGGATGTGACGGGCCGACATCGAGGTGCCAAACCTCCCCGTCGATGTGAACTCTTGGGGTAGATCAGCCTGTTATCCCCGGAGTACCTTTTATCCTTTGAGCGACGGCACTTCCACTCGCTACCGCCGGATCACTAAGCCCTGCTTTCGCATCTGCTCGACTTGTAGGTCTCGCAGTTAAGCTCCCTTATGCCTTTACACTCTGCGCACGGTTACCAATCGTGCTGAGGGAACCTTTGGGAGCCTCCGTTACATTTTTGGAGGCGACCGCCCCAGTCAAACTACCCGCCTGGCAATGTCCCCTCTCCTGATTCAAGGAGATGGGTTAGAATTCTAACTTTATAAGGGTGGTATTTCAAGGTTGACTCCACGAGCACTAGCGTGCCCGCTTCAAAGTCTCCCACCTATCCTACACATACAAAACCAAAATCCAATGCCAAGTTATAGTAAAGGTTCCGGGGTCTTTCTGTCCTGCTGCGGGTAGCCGGCATCTTCACCGGCATTACAATTTCGCCGAGGCTCTGGTTGAGACAGTGTCCAAGTCGTTACACCATTCGTGCGGGTCGGAACTTACCCGACAAGGAATTTCGCTACCTTAGGACCGTTATAGTTACGGCCGCCGTTTACTGGGGCTTCAGTTCAGAGCTTCTGCCGACAAGTCGGCATGACACGTCCCTTTAACCTTCCAGCACCGGGCAGGTGTCAGTCCATATACATCGTCTTACGATTTCGCATAGACCTGTGTTTTTAGTAAACAGTCGCTTGGACCTTTTCACTGCGACCTCTTTCGGCTACATTAGTAAAAATATCACCTAATCGAGGCACCCCATATTCCGAAGTTACGGGGCAAATTTGCCTAGTTCCTTAACCAGAGCTATCTCGAGCACCTTAGGATACTCTCCTCGCCTACCTGTGTCGGTTTAGGGTACGGACATCCATATATCTACCATAGAGGCTTTTCTTGTCAGTATGATTAGGGTCAGTTTGTGTCCTAGGGACTCCTATTCGCGTCTCGGGGTTATGACCGGACGGATTTGCCTATCCAGTCCCCCTACCTGCTTAAACCGGGACATTCAACACCCGGCTGACCTTTCACTCCTGCGTTACCCCATAGATCAAACAATATACAGATGGTACAGGAATATTCAACCTGTTTTCCATCGCCTACGCCTTTCGGCCTCGGCTTAGGGCCCGACTAACCCTGAGAAGATTTACTTTACTCAGGAACCCTTAGGCTTTCGGTGTTCCGGAATCTCACCGGAATTATCGCTACTCATGCCAGCATACTCATTTCCATGTCCTCCAGCCAACCTCACGATTGACCTTCAACGGTTAATGGAACGCTCCCCTACCACTCCACCGCATAACGGTAGAATCCGAAGCTTCGGTAACAAGGTTATTAGTCCCGAGAATTATTGGCGCGAAACCACTTGACTAGTGAGCTATTACGCACTCTTTAAATGAGTGGCTGCTTCTAAGCCAACATCCTAGCTGTCTGTGTAATTTCACATCCTTTATCACTTACCCTGTATTTAGGGACCTTAGCTATCGATCTGGGTTGTTTCCCTCTCGGCCGTGAAGCTTATCCCACACGGCCTGACTCCTGCAAAACATATGGACGGCATTCGGAGTTTGATTGGGGTTGGTAACCTGGTAAGGCCCCTAGCCCATTCAGTGCTCTACCTCCGTCATACTCTTATGCAAGGCTAGCCCTAAAGCTATTTCGGGGAGAACCAGCTATCGCCGAGTTTGATTGGCCTTTCACCCCCATCCACAGCTCATCCCCCAGCTTTTCAACGCTGGTGGGTTCGGACCTCCATTCCGTGTTACCGGAACTTCATCCTGGCCATGGATAGATCACCCGGCTTCGGGTCTACCGCATGTTACTAATCGCCCTATTCAGACTTGCTTTCGCTACGGCTCCTCCGTCTGGATTAGCCTCGCAACATACGAGTAACTCGCTGGCTCATTATGCAAAAGGCACGCTGTCATCCCGACAAGTCGGGACTCCAACAGATTGTAAGCAAATGGTTTCAGGTTCTATTTCACTCTCCGTCAGGAGTACTTTTCACCTTTCCCTCACGGTACTAGTTCACTATCGGTCATATAGGAGTATTTAGCCTTTCCGGGTGGTCCCGGTAGATTCCCACAAAATTCCTCGTGGATCGTGGTAATTGGGAACATTTTTCAACAAGCCTGCAGATTTTTCCCTACAGGGCTTTCACCTTCTACGGCCAGTCCTTTCCAGGACTGTTCGAATAATCAACAGGTTTTTGACTTGTCGAGAGATCCGCCGATCTCTCCAAAAATGTCCCGCAACCCCTGCTATACAACGCCGGCAGGCTTTAACATAAAGCAGGTTTAGGCTCTTCCCAGTTCGCTCGCCGCTACTTTGGGAATCACGGTTGTTTTCTATTCCTGGGGGTACTTAGATGTGTCAATTCTCCCCGTTCACTCTACCCGGTCTATATATTCAACCGGGAGTTACCTGATATTAATCAGATAGGGTTGCCCCATTCGGACATCTCCGGATCAACGGTTGTTTGCACCTCCCCGAAGCTTTTCGCAGCTAGCCACGTCCTTCATCGCCTCTATATGCCTAGGCATCCACCAATTGCTCTTAGTATCTTGACCAAAAGCCTTTATGAAGTAGACTCCTAAAGTCTATTCTTAAAGTCTTTCAAAAAAAAGAATTTTACATATCGAGTTCAAATTTTTCCCAATGTCAAAAAGCATTCCCGATAAATCGGGATCGTGGAGCTAACCGGGATCGAACCGATAACCTCTGCCTTGCAAGGGCAGCGCTCTCCCAATTGAGCTATAGCCCCCTAATTAAAGGAGACATTCTGCATCGCTTTTTAAAAATCTCAAGACGTGGGCCTAGATAGACTCGAACTATCGACCTCACGCTTATCAGGCGTGCGCTCTAACCACCTGAGCTATAAGCCCGTAGATTGACAAAGAGAAGTGCGAATGCAATGATAATGTATCGACCTAGTCCCAATTGCTTGGGACTTCTCCTTAGAAAGGAGGTGATCCAGCCGCACCTTCCGGTACGGCTACCTTGTTACGACTTCGCCCCAGTCATCAGTCTCACCTTCGGCGCCCCCATCCTTTGCAGGTTTGGCTAGCGACTTCGGGTGCTACCGACTTCCATGGCGTGACGGGCGGTGTGTACAAGGCCCGGGAACGTATTCACCGCGGCATGCTGTTCCGCGATTACTAGCGATTCCGACTTCATGGAGTCGAGTTGCAGACTCCAATCCGAACTGAGACCGGTTTTAAGGGATTAGCTCCGCCTCGCGACTTAGCAAACCCGTTGTACCGGCCATTGTAACACGTGTGTAGCCCTGGACGTAAGGGACATACTGACTTGACGTCATCCCCACCTTCCTCCGAGTTGTCCTCGGCAGTCCTATTAGAGTGCCCAGCATAACCTGATGGCAACTAAAAGTAGGGGTTGCGCTCGTTGCCGGACTTAACCGAACATCTCACGACACGAGCTGACGACAGCCATGCACCACCTGTAAAACTGTCTAGAACCGAAGTCCTAAAGGGCTCTGATTTCTCAGAGCTTTCAGAAATATGTCAAGCCCAGGTAAGGTTCTTCGCGTTGCATCGAATTAAACCACATGTTCCACCGCTTGTGCGGGCCCCCGTCAATTCCTTTGAGTTTCAATCTTGCGATCGTAGTCCCCAGGCGGGATACTTAACGCGTTAGCTACGGCACCGGATGGGTCGACCATCCAACACCAAGTATCCATCGTTTACAGCGTGGACTACCAGGGTATCTAATCCTGTTCGCTACCCACGCTTTCGCACATGAGCGTCAGTTTCAGGCTAGGAAGCCGCCTTCGCCACCGGTGTTCTTCCTGATATCTACGCATTTCACCGCTACACCAGGAATTCCGCTTCCCTCTCCCGAACTCAATCCTTGTAGTTTTTCTGGCAATTCTTCTGTTGAGCAGAAGTATTTCACCAGAAACTTACAAAGCCGCCTACGTGCCCTTTACGCCCAGTGATTCCGGACAACGCTTGCTCCCCCCGTATTACCGCGGCTGCTGGCACGGAGTTAGCCGGAGCTTTCTCACGAGATACCGTCAAAATCCGAAAATATTTTCGTCGGACCATTTCTTCTCTCGCGACAGACCTTTACACTCCTCAAAGCTTCAATCGATCACGCGGCGTTGCTGCGTCAGGCTTTCGCCCATTGCGCAAAATTCCTCACTGCTGCCTCCCGTAGGAGTCTGGGCCGTATCTCAGTCCCAGTGTGGCCGATCACCCTCTCAGGCCGGCTATCCATCGCAGCCTTGGTAGGCTTTTACCCTGCCAACAAGCTAATGGAGCGCGGACTCATCCATATGCGACAGGTTGCCCCGCCTTTGACCTCGTCAGGATGCCCTGTTGAGGTGTTATCCGGTATTACAACCCCTTTCGGGGAATTATCCCAGACATAAGGGAAGATTATCCACGTGTTACTCACCCGTTCGCCACTTTACTCGCCCAACCGAAGCCGGGCTTTCTCGTACGACTTGCATGTATTAAGCACGCCGCCAGCGTTCGTTCTGAGCCAGGATCAAACTCTCCGTAAATATTACTATTACGAATTCTCATAACCTGGAACAGATACGATGCTTTGCTCGTATT
>JAHJGX010000060.1 GCA_018824205.1 bacterium | reverse complement strand
TGAAAAGAGTTTAAAGAAGGGTGTTTTGTCACATATGCGGATGCTGCAGAAAATGCCTAAGCGTGTGATGAATTACTTTAAACATCCAAAGATTGCATACGCAAGATGAATTACACAATTAATACCCGCCGGTTTAATAGTCGTAGGCCATCCCCCATAGCAAAATAAATATAACAAACTGGATACACGCCGATACGGATTTTATTTATCGAAGTAGTGTATCGGCCTTCTAATCCCATCCTCCACCTTGAGATTTCCCGGGAATGACTCAAACTTAAAGCAAGGCTGAATATTTCTTCACTATTTCCCATGTCCGCAATTTAGACCTTTTTTCAAATTATCCGCTGAAATCATAGTAGGCCTGATTTTCAATAGTGATAAAAAAAGTTTCCGGTCAGTTTCCGGTCTCTTCTGGTAATATTTGATAATCATATGGCTATATGAAGGAATTTACGCCAGTGCTGATTTTGGTGTGTTGTCGACGAGAAAAGGGGTGTGGGCGCTACTGGATTCGAACCAGTGACCCCCTGCTTGTAAGGCAGGTGCTCTGAACCAGCTGAGCTAAGCGCCCTCTTTTGATATTCATTCGGCTGCTTGTCCATCGAATCCCGTCAAAGGGGGAGAAGATGGAAGCTAAGCGCCCGTTTGGACCAGTGAACTGTTCCGTTCACTCAAAAAGCCCGAAAGTTTAATGAATCTATATCAAATATCAATGAGTTTATTTGATTATTTCCACACTGCTAAATCAAGAACCTCGGACATCTCTTTGACAAACTCGAAGTTCATCTCTTTCTTGATCTGTTTGGGTATTTCAACCAGGTCCTTGCGATTATGTTCCGGTAATATTATCCGTCGCAATCCGGCCCGGTGGGCTGCTAACACTTTTTCCTTTATACCGCCAACCGGCAATACTGTACCGCGCAAAGTTATCTCGCCGGTCATGGCCAGTTTATCTTTGACTTTCTTCTGTTTCAGCAGCGAATAAATCGCCGTCAAAATCGTCACTCCGGCAGATGGCCCGTCTTTTTGGACTGCTCCGGCCGGAACATGGACATGGATATCCGTTTCACTGAATATCTTTTCATCTATATCCAGTTCTTTGGCATTGGACCGAATATAACTGAGCGCGGCTTCGGCCGATTCTTTCATCACATCCCCCAACTGACCGGTCAGATGCAGATTACCCTTACCTTTCATGCCGGTTGCTTCAATAAAAAGAATATCTCCGCCAACGGCCGTCCAGGCCAGTCCAATCGACACACCCGGCTTCGATGCCCGTTCGGCAATATCCACAAAAAAGCGTTGCGGCCCCAGGTAGGTGTCCACCGCCTTTGCATCGATCATATAGCTTCTCTGCCGTTTTCGACCGGCGACATCCCGGGCAACTTTCCGGCAAATATTCGCTATTTCCCGTTCCAGGTTTCGAACGCCGGCTTCACGGGTAAAGTGGGCGATTATTTTACGAATACCTTCATCGGCAAACTCGATCTTGGTTTTGGACAAACCATGTTCCCTGATCTGTTTTGGGATCAGAAATGTCTTGGCGATATTCAGTTTTTCTTCTTCAATATATCCGGAAAACTCCAGCATTTCCATACGGTCCCGCAACGCCGGCAGAATGGTATCAGTCATATTCGCAGTGGCAATAAACATTACTTTGGACAGATCATACATCACTTCCAGGTAGTGGTCGCTGAACGTGCTGTTTTGCTCAGGATCCAGAACCTCCAGTAGCGCCGAGGAGGGATCTCCGCGGAAGTCGTTGCCAACCTTATCAATCTCGTCCAGCATAAAAATCGGATTGCTGGAGCCGGATTTGCGGATACTCTGGACGATCCGCCCCGGTAATGCGCCAATATAGGTCCGGCGATGACCACGAATTTCAGCCTCGTCCCGAACGCCACCGAGTGAGATTCGTATAAATTTACGCCCCATCGCCCTGGCTATCGATTTCCCCATAGATGTCTTTCCAACCCCGGGAGGTCCCACAAAACAGAGAATCGGGCCTTTGACAGTACTATCTTTTTCAACCTGTTCTTTGAGCTTGCGTACCGCCAGATATTCAATCACCCGGTCTTTGACTTTATCCAGGCCATAGTGGTCTTCGTCCAGAATGTTTTTAGCCATTATGACGTCGACATTATCCTTGGTATATGTATCCCAGGGCAGCTCTACCAGCCAGTCAAGATAGGTTCGAGAAACCGTATACTCCGGTGAAGCCGGTGGAATTTTCTGAAGCCGGTCCAGTTCTTTCTCCGCAACTTTCCGGGCTTCATCGGTCATTCTGGAATTGTTGATTTTTGCTTCCAACTCCTTGATTTCCATTGTGCCTTCATCTTCACCCAGTTCTTTTCGAATGGTCTTCATCTGCTCCCGTAGAAAATATTCACGCTGGGTTTTGGAAATCTCATCCTGCACTTCCGACTGGATCATTTCACCCAGTTCAATCCGCTGAATTTCTTTATTTATTATAATTGTAGACCGTTCCAGCCGTTTCTTAATATTCAGCTGCTCCAGCACTTCCTGCTTTTCACCAACCGGTACATTCAAAAGATGAATTGCCCGGTCTACCAAACGTCCGGGATGCTGGATATTGGATAATATAGTTGTATGTTCTTCGGTCAGATAGGGCGCGACTTTGATCAATTTCCCATATAATTGCCGTATGTTGGCCACAAGCGCATCAATTTCAATGCCCGGCTCATACACCTCCTGAACTTTCAGGACAGCACCTCTGAAATAGGGTTCCTGCTGTATATAGGATTGTATTCTGGCCCGTTCCATACCCTGCACAATGGCACTCTTGCTTCCATCTGGCATATTAAAAATCTTCAGCACCTGGGCGATTGTTCCCCATTCATACAGATCTTCCTTATCAGGCATTTCCAACGATCCGTCCTTTTGGGCCACGACAACAATCCGGCGTTTGGCTTCCGGCAAATCTTCTATCAGTTTCAGTGAACGTTCACGGCCCACATAGATCGGAATCACCTGTTGCGGAAACAGCACCGTATTTCGTAATGCCATAATCGGCAGAATTTCCGGAACTCCCTGAACCGACTCAGGGTCATCTATACTATCCGTAATTTTTATCTCTTCGGCCATTAATATCTCCTATTCAACTAACACTAACCTATATTCTTCAGTTTAAAGCAGACAAAACCCCTTTTGTTTCACTCAGACAGTTGCTTTGTCCATTTCTTTGAGAGCCGTCACAAAGCGCAGGGTTACAGCAAAATCGCCCTCTCTGGACTTCCCAACCACAGCCGGAAATAGTCCCGTACTTAATTGCTGATCCAGCATCCAGTTGACCGCCTTCCTGAAATTCGGATGATCGTGTAAATCCGCAAATGGCGCCAGAGCCTCGATAAACCGCAAGGTCCCGCCCCGGAACAGACCATTATCCGAGTAATCCGTATGCAGAAAACTCCAGGAATCCGCCTCAGGAAACAATGTTGTATGACTCCTCTCTAAATAATTGTCCAGAACAAAGCCGGCCGCCTTCTGACATACATCAGAGT
Source organism: bacterium (assembly GCA_018824205.1). GTDB lineage: Bacteria > Fidelibacterota > UBA2242 > UBA2242 > UBA2242 > B118-G9. The sequence goes on along the minus strand of JAHJGX010000060.1, from coordinate 19,260 downwards.
GACGCAACCGGGAATGTACACTGAAGGCCTGAAAAGCAAAGAGAGTTGTCCAAATACCACTTTTGGTATTTTTTAGGGACACACCGTCGGGAACCATCGAAGGCGACAGCCAGCCGCCATCGGGCCGCTGACGTTTTGCCAGCCAGCGATATCCCTTTTCCACAAAGGGATTGCCAATCAGGTCATACTGGGCCAGCAGCCAGAGTGCATACCCGTGATGATGCAGCAACAATGGAAATTTACCATCCGGCTTTTGGGTTTTCAACAGGGCAATAATCCCTCTTTGGATGGAAGGCATTTCCTTTGTACAGCCATAGTCAAGCAGCTCGGTCATGTTTTTCAACTGATGTAAAAAAGACATCGCCCGGTTGCGCTCTTCAATTTTATATTTCTTTTCCAGTTCCCAGAGTCCGTCGGGTAACTGGCTCTTTAACAGATGCTCGCGTGGTTTGTATTTATAAAAATCTCTTCTCAGGGTGTCCAGTAATTCTGCGTCACCGGGAGTAAATCGTAAGGCCGTCCCATAACGGACCGGCAGGGGCGCCTTTTTTAATAAAACGGGGACAGGATCATTTTTAAGTAAATACATCCAATTCTTAATTTTCGACATAATCTGCTCATTTCTATTAATTTACCGGAATACATACGGTGCGGACCGAGGTATTAAGCCGGATATTTGTTGGTACACATTATATTTAAAAGACAACCAGAGATGGTATATGAAGTAAATAACGGAGTCGCGTTTAAAATTTTTCAGAAATCTCATAATGAAAATTAACATTTAAAATAACGCTCAATCGGTCGGTAATATCCTTGGTTTTAACACTAAATGCAAGGATTATTTATCCTTTTTCTGTTCAATAATTGCCACAATCAGCGCTTCGACCTGCTGATAATCCGACGCCCTGTAATCTGTGTCGGGAAAATCATCCTGGGAAGAACCGCTGAGAAACCCAATCGTAATCGCCCCCGCCGCTATGGCTGATTTCAGACCGTTGGCCGAGTCTTCGATAACCATTGTATTTTCCGGTTTGACGTCCATCAAGTGACAAATTTTTCGATAGGGTTCCGGGTGTGGTTTTGTGTGAAGAACATCATCCGCAGTAACACTCCAGCGGAAATGATTACGGACCTGTGTATTATCAAATATCCAGTTCATTAAATTCCGGGTACTGGATGTGGCCAGCCCGGTCTTTACCTGTGTGCTGATTATATTAAAAAACTCCAGGAATCCAGGAATATAGTTTAACTCTGCTGCAAAATATTTCTTTAAAATCGCCCGGCCTCTCAGTTTCATCTCTTCTAACGGTGCCGTCATTTTATAGCGATCCCGGATGATACTCAAATACGCTTTCTCGGAAAGGCCTTTGGTATCTTTCAAATCCTCGGTTTTTATGTCAACTCCATAGGATGCAAACAGCTCTTTCTCAGCCTTTTCATACAGCGGTTCGCTGTCAACAATTACACCATCAAAATCAAACACAATTGCTTCTATCGGGGCCATACAGTTATCCTATAAATCCAAGTATAAGGTATATCAACAGCGCTAGCCCGGCCGAAGCCAAGGCATAGGGCAACTGGGTATTCACGTGATCGATATGATCGCAGGCGCAGGCCATGGATGCGATCATGGTCGTATCGGAAATGGGTGAACAGTGATCCCCGAAAACACCGCCCCCCATGACGGCGCTGACCATCAACGGCAGGCTCAAGCCCATATTCAAGGCTAGGGGCACGGCGATGGGAATCATAATCGCAAATGTTCCCCAACTGGTCCCTGTTGCGAAGGAAATAAAGCAGGCAATCAGAAACACCATCGGAATGATCAGGGCCGGGTGGATCGTCGCCGATGCCAGGTTGGCCACATAAGGTCCCGTTCCTATAGTTTTACAGGTTGCTCCCAGGGTAAAGGCGAATACCATCAGCAATCCCATGGGAATCAGTCCGCCCATCCCCTTCATGACCAGATCGAGAACCTCCTTCAGGGAAAATATGCCCTGAATTTTATAGATCATTGCCCCGACAGCGATCCCCATAATCACGGCCCAGAAAACCGCTGTCGATCCCGAACCCTGGGTAATATTTCCGCCACCCGTGACCAGGAGTCCCAGCGGAACCGTCAACACCATTGAGACCAGGGGCAGCAGCATGTTGATCGGCCGCGGAGCAACACCCTCCTTGACGGGCATGGCTATGGTTTCCTCCGATACCAGCAGCTGCGCTCCGTCCCGGATTACCTTACCAGTTTCGCGAGCCCGCTTTTCGGCCTTTGCCATCGGTCCGAAATCTTTGTTGGTAACGGTAATAAACAGCACCAGCAAGATGGTAAAAATGGCATAAAAATTGGTCGGCACCGCTTGTAAAACTGTAAAAAACGGGTTCTCAATCTGCTGTGCAACCAGCAGTCCGGTGAGCACCGCCCCCCAGCCGTTAAACGGAATCATCACACAAACCGGCGCTGACGTCGAGTGCGCCAGGTAAGCCAGTTTTTCCCGCGGCACTTTGAATTTATCAAACAGCGGCCGGCCGATTGACCCGATAACCAGGTTGATCATATTACTTTCAATGAATATCAGAATCCCGATCAACCACAGCATGATTCCGGCGCTGCGACGGTTATTAACCAGCCCCTTATCACTGATCCAGCGGATAAATCCTTTGACGCCACCGGAATGCTGCATCAGGACAATCAACGCACCAACCATCATGCTGAAAATAATGACTTTGGTATTCCCGGAATCCTTGAATGTATTGACCGTGGCTTCCAGTGTATCCCGTAATCCAAGCAGCGGATTCCAGTGATTGATCGCTGTCCAGCCCAACCAGATACCCAGAAAAAGTGACGGGTAAACCTGTTTCGTTCGTATGGCTAATATAATTGCCAGCAGGGGTGGTAATATTGATATCCATCCATAACTATCCATCGTGTAAATCCTAACTTGGTTTATAGCTACGTTCAGAGAAACGAAAAATAAATAATCATTTAGAAACCGGTATTATCAGATAAAAGATTGTGCGTTTTTCGGCGTCTGTTTCAATTCTGAATTTCACCCGGTACCGCTCCAGCAGATTATAGGCATTGAAGAGCTGCATGGTTGCCAGTTGCGCAATACCCAGATTCCGTTTGCCGGCAAATTTTTTGAGGGAATAAAATGGCGTAAACACAGAACTCCTGTCTTCATCGGATAATGCCTCACCGGTGTGTGATATTGAGAGAATAATGGCCTTTTCGTCCGATTCGGTATGAATATGGAGTTCCCGGCGGGAGGACTTTCCCATTGCATTGATCGAAAATTCAAGTATCCCGGAAATGGCATGCGTAAAATCAATATAATGGCCTCTGATCGTGGGAATATTTCGATCCAGATCAAACTGGATATCAGCCCTGTTTTTCACATACTGATTCGATTCCATATAGGCAATATCGGTTTTCAGCAAATCGTTTAGATCGATGTCTGTGGCTATCTCAAGCTGCTCCCGTTTTGTCTTTTTGATAAAATTGTCCGCCATTTGAACGATTTTATTGGCATTGCTGATAATGATATCCGGTTCTTTCAAGTCCGGCATCTTCTGTTTCAACAGCTGGGCCCGCCCCATAATTACCGTCAGAGTATTCCGGATATTATGAACAATCCCGCCGGCAAATATTCCCCTGCTGGACACTTTTTGTCGCTTTAAAATCTCTACTTCCAGTTTGCGCTGATACATCTCGGTTTTTTTACGATCGGTGATATCGCTGACGATCGCAAAGGTGGCCGGTGCATTATGATAATTGATAATCCTGACATTTGCTTCAACGTCTAAACGGCTGCCATCTTTCTTTTTGAATATCGTCTCATACCGTGATGGAACCGTTTCCCCTCTCTGCCGCCGCCGACTGCGCTCCTGCAGAATCTCCAAGCCCTCATCGGTGTAAACACTCCGGTAATCAGCCATAATCAGCTCGTGGTAACTGTAGCCCAGCATTTCGGCAAACTGCTTGTTCAGAAATATAAATTTATCATTTTGGCTGATGACAATTCCGTCATTCAGGTTTTCTATCAATAGGCGGTACTGCTCTTCTGATTCATGCAATTTTGAAACCACTGATCGATGCACCAGGGCATTTGTAAAAATGTCGGCGATGACTTGCAGCAACTCAACTTCATCGTTTGTCCACTGTCGTTTCCGACGAACCGAATCAAAACCCACCAGGCCAATCTGGCTGTTGCTGTAAATCATCGGAACCGCAACCAGCGACTGGATACCCTGAGCCAGCAGTTCGGCTTTTTCTGTACTGGCCCTTTCCGGTAATTCCCGAACATCATTAATCAGTACCGGTTCTTTGCTCAGCAGATATTCATTAAACCAGGGGCGGTCATGCAACCGAACATGCTGCAGATTTGCAATCTGTGGTACTATGTTGTCAGCGCACCATTCGTGACTGTTACTGAGTGTGTTATTACTTCTGTTCAGTTGTAAAACATAAGTTCTGTCGGAACCCGTAAATTTTCCAATGATCTCTAGTGCATGATTGATTGCTGCATCAACTTTTCTCGGAGACAGATTGATGAAATCTGTCGAAATATGCAGAATCAACTGCTGAAGGTTTTCAGGTTTTTTAAAATCAACCATCGTCAGAGCAACTTATTACATACAGGCTAAACATGCAATTCAATTCAGGACCAATCCCGACTCTTCCAGGAAAACATGCAATTCCTGAATTGTTTTATACTGGTGAGATCGGATACCGACCTGTCGGGCGGCCATGACATTTTCTATCAGATCGTCGATGAACAAACACTCCTCGGGACAACTTTTCGCAACGGACAGAGCTTTATTGTAAATTGCCTCATCCGGCTTCCGGACTTTCACCTGGTAAGAGAGCACCAGATCGTCAAATTTATCCAGAATCGCTGTCTTTTTCCGGACAGCCCGGATATGCAGATCGTTGGTATTTGACAGGAGTACCAGTTTCACCTGGGTTTTTAAAACCGGGAGCAACCGGCACACTTCGGGCATCAATTCAAAGGGTTTTTGCCAGATATCAATCAGGGATTCCACGGTGATCTGTTCGGAAATACCATAGTCGCGGTACAGTTTTTCCATATACTCATCAATACTAAGCAATCCTTGTTCAAAATCCATCTCAAGCTGAGAATCTGCAATTTGCCGAACCAGTGGCAGGGATATGCCGGGCAATTTGGCAAGTTCCCGAATAGCGAATTCTTTATTAACAGTAACAAGGACATTACCGAGGTCAAAAAATATTGTTCGAATCATACCTGTTTTCTGTTCCAAAAACCGAAATCTTAATAATTTTTAGGTTTCATCAATAACGATTTCGGTTTCAATATGCCCGATGGATTTTTCGGAATGACTTCGTATCGCCGGAGATTCGTATTTCTCCAGTTTTACCAGAGTTTCTTCATCCAGCAGTTTGAGATGTTTCAGGACTGCAACCGACATGGAATCCGCTGCTTTCCAGCTGCCGCTGAGTACTTTTAGCGCAATTCCGGTATGACCGTCGTCCGTCCGGATACCAATACCCCGAACGCCCTCGCAGCCATATTTTGAAACCCCCCGGCCATGCATTGTCGTGACGAAATCGGTATCAAAGCGGCCTTTGCCGGCCAAATGCTTGGGGTGCATATTCATAACATGAAATATTTTCTGCAAATAATCATCGGCGCCTTCCACCAGTTTCCGATACATCAACGCCAGGTTGAAAAGGGGCAGGAAAAAAGTCGGCGCGTTGCAGTTATCGGTCTCCATGGGAATTTTATCTTTTCCAGAGTAGTGTTTGATTTTCTCAAATATCCGCAGCTGAACCGGTTGCTCGACTCCGATATAGCTCGCGGAAACAACATCCAGAGTTTTGGCAAGTGCCAGCATCCCGGCATGGGTTCCGCTGCAATTGGTATGCAGAGCGGTTGCCCGGCGTCCTTGGAGAATCAGCTGTTCGTAGCTGGTTTTATCAAAGGGCGGATGAACACCGCACAATAAATCATCGACATTCATTCCAATTTTCTTCAATAAATTTGCCACCGCCTCTGCCTGAAAAGCCTCGCCATTATGACTACTGCAACAGATCGCGATGTCTTCATCATCCAATTTAAATTTTTCTGCGGCTCCGGACTCCAGTAACACTGCGGTCTGAAACGGAGCGGCGGCGGACTGAATGAACACCGGGTATTCCGTTTCTCCGGCTGAAAAAATCACTTCACTTTTATCATTTACCGCAACGGCATAGCCGATGTGGAAACTTTCGACTACATTTCCCCGGTACTGTTTTGCAACCAATATCATTTCTGTATTCTCCTTTAACTTAGATCTATTCTTTCAATTAATTCTTTAATGGCGGTCTCAAATCCCCGCAAAAACGCCTGCGCCAGCAGTGTCCGCCCAACTGAAATAAATTCCACATCGATCACTTCGTTAATAGCACCGATAATCCGACGATCCAGCGCGCCTCCGATGGAAACTCGCAGATTGTTCCGGTTTCCGATGTGGATCGCGTGGGTCATCTTTTCCAGACATTCCAGAAAGGGTGAGCGTTTGTCATGCTCTGCCAGCTCATTGCTGGCGATTTCAACTTCATCTATGCCAATCTGGTAGGCTTCCTTCATCTGCTTTACGTCGGGTTTCAGGCGCAGCGCCACTCCGACATCATCCATATTCACAACCGATGCAACCAGGTCTTTGATCAATTTTGACGGAATTTCAACGGAACCGTCTTCACTGTCCAGGTCACAAATGGTAATCATGTCCGGTCGTAGCAACAGCGCTTTTTGCACAATCTGCATATCCGCCGGAACCCGTACATTAATACGGCAGCCCGATATTGACCTTAACAGACTCAGGTTATTCATCTGGCCGATATCCGGCCCATAACTGAAGCTGATACCGCCAGCCCCTGCAGTTTCCACGTAACTGATCAGGTTCAGCGGATTTGAAACGGGGGCACTCGTAATTTTCGCCAAGGCTATAAACGAATCGAAATTGACTTCTAAATAAGGCATAATGATCTATCCTTTCACGAGACGATTTCCGAGACGAAACAAAGTGATATCCCTGAAAATTTCCCCGTTTCTATTAAGTGCTCCAACACTTCCAGGGTCTCTAGATACACATGCCCGATGGCTATTGCTGACCCTCGCCGTTTTGCAACTTCGATTGCTTTTTCAAATTGCGCCTGAATTTCGCTCTTATCCTTGTTATTATCAAGAAATACTGATCGGCAGGCTGAAGGTAAGCCCTGCACTTTGGCAACTTCGTAAGCGACACTGCGGGGCGATGTAAAACTATCCACAAAGAACAGCCCCTTCTCTTTCAGGCTCTTAATGACCATCCCCATCACTTCGGCATCCGCCGTTGCCAGCGATCCCATATGATTATTCATACCAACGGCTTCGGGCAGTTCCACCATCGCTGCGGATATCCGTTGCTCTACTTCAAAACTGCGCATCGTCTGCCTGATCATGTATTGGTCTTCGCCCATGCCGTATTCCTGGCGTTCCGGTTCCATGGGCATATGGACAATGATCTCTTTATTGGACTTCTTTCCTTCCGACGCCGCCCATCTTGAATACCGATGACCGGGAATGACTGACAGCGTCAGTTTCTCACTTACCTGGAAATATCTTTTGATCACTTCGCTGTTGCTGTAGCCAAAATCATCAATCACAATCGCAAGTTTGGGTTTTTGCCGCGGCGCGCCTTTCAAAATCAGATAATCATTGATATTCTCACCCTGCAAAAAGGTCAGTGTCCCTATGGATTGATTGTAATAATCGACCATGACCATGAAGCCACGGTTTTGGGAAAAGCGATTGATGCTGCGAATCATACAGCCGTTTTGCTGAACCAGCGGTTTGATTGCCTCAATGGCCGCATCAGTGGATTTATTGGCGGGAATGGCAAATGCCAGAAGTAGGCCGCTGCTTTTGTCGCTGTCTATCTGGATCTCGGAAAAACCATATTTTGCCAGCGTTGTCCGGACAGTGTTATTGAGAAAGGAGCGTCCTTCAAGTTGTACAATCCCCCGTGAGGGTGCCGATTTCGGATAAAAATATATCAGAATTACGACCAACAGCCAGACAACACCGATGAATGCCGCCATCAAACGTCTTTCATCCTTACGGCGATTGGCGATAACCTTGTTCGGCTTTTTTAAATATCGGATCAATTTCATATTAATTTTCCAACCGGGGAAAAGTACGAAATTTATGCTTTATTATCAAATAGAGAATCAATCAACGGATAACGTTTTTAATATTGCGGCTCAGGAATTAAATTCCAGTGCAAAATGAGGTGTTTATGATCAAAATTGGAGTTGTGGGTGCCGGGCATTTGGGGCGCTGGCATATCAAAAATCTGAATGCTCTGGACAATGTTGAACTCGTCGGATTTTTCGATTCCGATACACAACGCAGCACTGTCATCGCAGATGAATATAAAGTCACTCCATTTAGTTCTCTAGATCCACTGCTGCAGTCCTGTGATGCTGTTTCCATCGTCGTACCGACCATATCCCACTTTCATGTCGCTAAAACCGCCCTGGAAATGGGACTGCATGTTTTCTGCGAAAAACCGTTCATGCAGACAATTGACGAGGCCAATACTATTATCGAATTGGCAAAACACAAGAACCTGGTTCTGCAGGTCGGCCATATCGAACGGTTTAATCCCGCCCTGGCGGGCATCGGGAATTTCCCGGTGAATCCGCTGTTCATCGAATCCCACCGGATCAGCCCCTTTAATCCCCGGGGCACCGATGTTGCGGTTATTCTTGATTTGATGATTCATGACATTGATATAATTCTCTCCATGGTCGACGCTGAGGTCGAACAGATTGACGCATCCGGTGCGCCGGTCCTGACAGATACCATAGACATTGCCAACGCCCGTATAAAATTTACCAACGGCTGTGTGGCAAATATCACCGCCAGCCGGATTTCAGACAAGCAGATGCGTAAAATCAGAATCTTTCAAAAAGATGCTTATCTGTCTATCGATTTTCTGAAAAACCAGACCAATATTTATTCATTGTCCCAAAATCCGGACGAAATTCCTGAAAATGCCATTCCCGTTGCAGAATTAAAAATCAACGACAATACCACCAAGACGATTAGCTACCAGGAAATTCACACAACTGAATCAAACGCCATGCTGGAAGAATTACGCGCCTTTACATATTCAATAAAAAACGGAACACCACCGCTGGTTACCGGAGAAGACGGCAAACGGGCCCTTGAAATCGCGCTGCAAATTGAACAACAAATTAAAACATCTTTACAGAAAGTACTATAATATGACCCTTCGAAATTTTTTCTTCCGTTACCGGGGAATCACCCCACTGCCTTTTGTACTAATCCTGCTCGTTCAGTCAGACCTGACACGGGTGGGAGTCATTTGCGGCTTACTGGTTGTTGCCCTTGGTGAAAGTATCCGGCTGGCCGGCGTCCGTCGCGCCGGCGGAAATACCCGCACCCGAAAAGTAGGCGCCAAAAAACTTATCACGGCAGGAATTTTTTCCTATGTCAGGAATCCACTGTATCTTGGTAATGTCATTATCTATATCGGTTTTGCCCTGATGGCCGGCGGCCCCTGGGTTGTCTATCTGATGATAATTGCACTGGTTTACTTTATTGTCCAGTACGGATTTATCATCGCACTGGAAGAGACAAAACTGAAAGAACTGTTTGGTGATGAATACCGGGACTATACAAATAACGTTCCCCGCCTGCTTCCGCGCCTGACGTCATGGCAAAAAGACCCAGATAACATTCCCAGAAAATGGCGAAAGGTCCTTCGGGCTGAAAAATCCACCCTGCTGAACCAAGCGGTATTTACGCTTGTTTTGTTTATCAAAGAAATTGTGATCAATAATCCCAATGGCTTCTAAGCATATTTTCATATCGGCCGGCGAACTGTCCGGCGACATTCATGGCGGCAACCTGGTCGCGGCAATCCGAAAGAAACAACCGGAAATCCGTATTTCCGCGATCGGTGGCGACAATATGTCCTCGGCCGGCGCGCATCTGCTGTATCACATCCGGGAAACATCATTTATGGGTTTTGCGGAAGTGGTTAAACACCTGCCGTTTATTTACAAACTCTGGGAAAAAACACTGCGATATATCGATCAAACCAAGCCCGATCTGGTCGTTCTGATTGACTATCCGGGCTTTAATCTCCGCCTCGCCAGGGCGATCACAAAACGCAATATCCCGGTCGTTTACTATATCAGTCCACAAGTTTGGGCCTGGCATCAGTCCCGGGTGAAAAAGATCAAAAAATACACCCGAATGGTGCTGTGTATTTTGCCCTTTGAGGAGGATTGGTTGAAAAACCATGGAGTCAACGCACACTTTGTTGGTCATCCGTTAATCGACCAGGTCGCAAAAATCCGTGCAATTAATCCGGTATCAGAATCAATAAAACCGGAAAACGCGACTCCCTATATCGGACTTTTTCCCGGTAGCCGTAAGCAGGAGGTGCAGCGGCATCTGCCGGTCATGCTGAAAGCCGTACACCAGTTAAAGGAAAACTACCCGGATTTGCATGTTGCTGTTTCGATTGCTCCCGATATCGACATGTCGGCCTACGAAAAGGAAAACACCCGCGTATGGATTCACTGGCTCCGAAATCAAAATCACCGGATTATGCAAAGCGCCGGGCTATTAATTATGTCATCTGGTACAGCCACCCTCGAAGCTACCCTGTTTCAGACACCCCTGATAGTGATTTACCGGCTGTCGAATATATCCTATCTGATGGGCAGACTGCTGGTAAAAGTTCCATTTATCAGTATTGCCAACCTGATTGCCGATGAAAAAGGAATAACCGAACTCATCCAGCATGACGCGACTGTCGATAATATTGTCAAGGAGGCCGAAGCGTTACTGGACAATTCCGAGTACCGCGATCAAATGATTCAATTTCTGTCCATTGTCACCGGTAAACTTGGGGAATCCGGTGCTTCCGGCCGCGCTGCGGAAATGATTCTAAAATTCCTGTAATTCTTTAAACGCATGAATCTTTTTAAAATTATATTTCAAATTCTCATGGTCCCTTTTGCCGGGATTTACCGGGTCCTTACGGGAATCCGAAACTGGTTCTATGATCGGCGTATCTTATCAAGCCATTCCGTCAATGTTCCGGTAATTTCCATTGGTAATATTACAGCCGGCGGTACCGGAAAAACACCTTTTGTAATTGCACTGGCCAACTGGCTGTCAGAAGCCGGATATTCTCCGGGAATCATCACCCGCGGATATCGTCGCCAGAGCAAAGGCCGGCATGTAGTCAGAGATCGAAATGCGATCCTGTCAACTCCACTCCAATCTGGCGATGAGCCATTTTTGATTGCATCCAACACCAAACAGACCGTTATCATCGCCGATGCAGACCGGGTTGCCGCCGCTGAAACGGCAGTCCAAATGTATGCTTGTGATATTGTGATCGCTGACGATGCATTCCAGCATCGCCGCCTGGAGCGCGACATTGATATTGTGCTCTGGGATGCCAGCCAAAATCCCAAAACCAGTTCTATTTTACCCGCTGGCCGCTTACGTGAATCGATCAAAGGATTACGCCGGGCAGATCTGCTTCTGATATCCCGGACAGATTCGATCTCAAGCTCCAACGCCGATTATTTCAAGAAACTGAATCCGAACCTTTTCCTATCCGCTTTGCCAATGTCGATCAGACAGATCAGCAATCTGTCTACAACCGAAGTGATTACCCCGGCCGACTTGAAAAAAATGCATGTTCTGGGTTTCTGTGGTATTGGAAACCCGGCCCAGTTCTTTAATACTATTAAAATACTGACGGAAATCACACCGGTCACAAAATCCTTCCCGGATCATTACAAATACTCTATTACTGATCTGAACGCATTAATCCAACAGGCCGAAAACACCGGCTGTCGTTACTTGGTCACGACCCGGAAAGATGCGGTCAACCTGCCGGATTCCGCCAAATCGGTCCGGAACCTGCTGGTTATCGACATTCACTACACAATTGATGAAAAAATAAAGGCGGCAATTTTAAACAAACTGCCGCCTCGAAATTAATCCGTTTATCGTCGCCTAAATCGCTACGAGATAAATCACCCCGATTATTGCTAATAACGAGATTGTATTGCGTAGAAAATTCAACCGCTGGGTGCCGGGATTATGAAATACATGCACCTGAAATTCCTGGAGAGTGCTCCAGCCATGGGAATCAACGACCTCCAGGACCATATCATTGACGCCACGCTGGGATTTTTTCGGGCTCCAGACCAGTACACCGGTCACCGGATCAAATTTTGCTCCTTTGGGGATTCGCACGGCTTTCATGACCAGTGGATCGCCATTGGGATCTTCGGCGTCAAAAGTATATTCCCATTTCAGGTTTGTGAGAGCCACCGGTTTTGGAACGGATAGAATTTTCGGCTTAATATTGACGAAGATGTTGTTTTTCTGCTTATCTGTCGCCATTCCATCAGACACCTTGAATATAAAACTACTTGTATTCAGCTGCATCTCCGTGGGTGTCCAGGAAATTACCCCCTGCGGAGACACCAGCATTCCGTCCGGTGCACTGGTCAGTTCGTAGCTCAGTTTGCTGTCCGTGTTCAGATCCGTTACCTTAATTTCATATTGCCAGAGACTGTTTACATAGGCATTGGTATCGGGTGTTGAAACAATAACCGGTACGGCATTGACGTAAATCTGAGCGTGTTCTTCCGCAGTAAAAAACCCATCGGAAACCGTATATGACAGGGAATGATAGTCAAACTGATTCTGCTCGGGTATCCAATTGACGGCCCCTTCCTCGTTCATGGTCATGCCATTAGGCAACTCTTTCGAGGTAAATGTATAAAAGTAACGGCGCTCCGGCTTTGAATATTTCGGTACACCAACGCTGAGATTCTGGAAAAATGTTTGAACAAGCTCGGTTTCATTCGGGACTTTTTTATCCAGGACATTAAAAACCAGAATAAGCTTGCCGTCATATAAAAACACATCGTCGATCAGATGTTTTTTCTTCACCTCCCGGGCCGGATCAAATTCCGGTATAAATTCCCGTTTATAGCGAACAATCAGCTTTTCCAGATTATTACGGACGGATTCATCAAGAATTTTAGTTTCATAAATCCCGGACTTCTTCCAATCCGTAATCCGGGGAGATACATCGTACCAGTACACATAAAACCCGTCATTTTTATCCTTCAAGACCGGTCGGTACTTATACTTGTCACCCACCGTAGTCAGCGGACTGGCTGCTGATTCGATATCAATCGGATGATTGACAAACAGTGAAAATGCGATCTGGTCCGTATCGTATCCATCGGATATCTCAATTAAAAAATCGTACCAGTCTTTCTGATCAAAGGATGGTTTCCAGGTCAGTACCCCATTGGCGGTAATCATAGCGCCATCGGGATAATCGATCATTTTATATCCCAGAAACGCATTGTCGTTACTGTCATTCACGGCAATTATCAGTTTAAATGTTTCACCAATCTGGATAATATCCCGCACGGGAGTTACCGTTGTTATTTTCGGTGGATCGTTTACATACACCGTAAAGGTTTTAACATCCCGCTTGGCGCCCCACACAAACGCCGCCTTGATTGTATGCAGTCCCAGCTGTGAATCGGCCGGGAACCAGTTAAAAATCTTATTGGGAAGATCGAACTTCATACCGGCCGGCATCTGCACGTCCAATTTTAGATCCACCAAGTCGTCCAGTGTCAAATCTTTGACGGTTATTGTCCTGGTTACCTTTTCACCGGGGTGAACCATTATATCCGGGCGAAATACCTCGCTGATCGATTTGGTGCTGATCATTCCGGTTTTTGTCGAAGGCAAAGGTGACAGAGAAACCTCTTCCCCAACCAAACCACTTAATTCGTTGATCAACTCGTCGGCATCTATCACTGAGACCGATGCATCGGCAGAGGATTTTTTGGACTCCAGAACAAGATCCACTTCTCCCAGAACCTCGTCAATCGGACCTTCTTCAACAAAAGGCGCTGTATCCTTCAGCTGCCATCGGCATAAACCGTGTTTGCTGAAGTTTTTACTTAAAAAGGGCATAATAATTGACCCGGTATATTTCCCCGAACCCGAAATAACCGCATTCATATCGACATATTCAAAGCCCTTCAGCAAAGGATTGTCATAGCGAACCAGGCGGTAAGAATTTGGATCCGTTAAAATATCCGAGAGATCGTACTCAGTCTGAAATATTGATGTACTACCAACAGTACTGTATAATAATTCCGTCAGCCCGTTGGCATTCAAATCTGCCGCCAGCAGGGTCACCAGCTGTTCATCAGGCAATAAAAAACGGGTGTCAGTTAATTCATTTTCCTGACGGGTAATCAATAAAGCGCCACCAGATTTCCGGGGCGCCACAAATTCATCAAAACCATCACCATCCAAATCGGCGGATACCAATCGTTGCAGATCGACATCCTGACGCTTAACTCCCCGAACAGTATGAGTCAGAATCGCCGCTCTGGTCTCATGACCGAATACTTCAACCTGCAAATCCCCTTCTCCGCCAAATACAACCAGTTCCTCCCCTGGTGCAGTGTTCAGATTTGCTGTCAGGGCGCGGAAAGACAGGATACCCTGCAGGGTCGACAAGTTATGAGCCTGATAAATTATATCAAAATTTTTACTGCTTACCTGACCATTTGCTGACACGATAATAATGCTTCGACCCGGTCCGCCCGAAGAGACAACGATATCAGGATTATTATCGCCGTTCCAGTCGCCTGTATATATGAACATCGGTCGTGGACGTGTGATTAACGCAGACGTCCGGCCAATTGTTGCGGTCGGTGCATCGGGAAAGCCGTCGATATATTCAAAGGAATATAACCATGCGGGCTGATCGGAACCGCCAACATCGGAAATATTCAACACCGCTACGATTTCCGGTAATGCGTCACCATCCATATCGGTTACGGCAATATCCACAAAATCCGCCATCAGCTTTTCCGGGATGGAATATTTCCACTGCACGATAAAATCCTTAGCAATGGATTCCTCCAGATGGACAAGATAACTGCTCCGGGGAATTACCTGGCCTTTTTTGTCCACCAGGGATGCAATGCCGATAATATCCAGATATTCGTCATTGTCAAAATTAAAGCCGCCGGCGGTTTTAATAAGCACCGTGTTCTCTTTTGAAAAAGGAAATATTTCCGGGACCCCCACCTGCGCTTGTGCAATACAGGATATACTCACCAAAACGGCAATTAATCCTGCCAGCAATAATTGTCTCTTATGTTTCATATGTGTTTTCCAGATATAGTCATAACCATTGTGATACTGACTTGAATATATTTGCAGCTCGACTAAAAATCAAGCAAAAAAGTATTGTCAGCCACTTTTGTAATTTTTATAATTTCCCTGAATTAAAGAATCTTACAGCTGCCATTTAAAGAAATAGATTAAGAAAAACTTAAAAAAACCAAAATAATAAAACCAATAATTTATCTAAATATTGTATTAGAATAAAATACAGATACTTTATATTGAATTTACATAGCAATTCAAAACAAACCTTAGGCCTCATTTTCCCTTTGAAATATTGACGGAAATTTGTTAAAATTAGACGCTTACAAAAAAATGAATGCGCATGAAAAATCGCGTGGAATAGTACAGAATTTTTAACCCGGAGTATTTTTAATGAAAATCCTTACGATTAATTCGGGCAGCTCATCAGTAAAATATCAGTTTATTGACACCGACAGCAAACAAGCCCTGTGTAAAGGACTAGTTGAGCGAATTGGGATCAGCGGTACGAATTTGGTCCATAAACGCAACGACGGCCTGAAAACAAACATTTCTGATAACATCACCAACCACGAGACGGCAATTGAACAAATTCTCAAAATTCTGACCGATCCAAAATTCGGTGTCATTTCATCTCTAAAGGAAATCGACGCTGTAGGTCACCGCCTGGTCCACGCCGGCGATAAATTTAAACACTCCGTACTGATCAACGATGAGGTCCGGGACAAACTCTATGAATGTATTGAATACGCTCCGCTCCATAACCCCCCAAACATCAAAGGCATTGAGGCCAGTATGGACAAACTGCCGGATACACCAAACGTGGGCGTTTTCGATACTACCTTTCATGTGAACATGCCCGATTATGCCTACATATACGGAATCCCCTACACCTATTATAAAAAATACGGAATCCGTCGCTACGGATTTCATGGCTCGTCCCATTATTATGTTTCTCACCGTGCGGCGGAATTACTCGGCCAGGATATCGGTGAGTTAAATATTATCACCTGCCATCTGGGTAACGGCAGCAGTATTGCCGCAGTTCAGGGTGGAGTCTCCATTGATACCTCTATGGGTTTTACGCCTCTGGAAGGCCTTCTCATGGGAACCCGTTGCGGGGATATTGATCCCGGTATCATCTATACTATCGCCTGCAAAGAAAATTTTAATCTGGAACAGGTAAATTCGTTTCTAAACAAACAGTGTGGTGTACAAGGAATTTCCGGTCTCAGCAGCGATCTGCGGGAAGTAGAAGACGAGGCCCTGAACGGACACTATCAGGCGATGCTGGCCTTGAAAGTTTTATGCTACCGCTTAAAAAAATATATTGCTGCCTATTTTGGAGTTATGAATGGCGCCAATGTTATTGTTTTCACTGGCGGACTGGGAGAAAATTCGGACATCGTCCGGCGAATGACGATCAGCAATATGGATGCCCTGGGAATCAAACTG
The DNA here is from genome assembly GCA_018824205.1 of bacterium. Taxonomy (GTDB): domain Bacteria; phylum Fidelibacterota; class UBA2242; order UBA2242; family UBA2242; genus B118-G9. The sequence goes on along the minus strand of JAHJGX010000060.1, from coordinate 2,521 downwards.
GACGATAAAAAGAATGACGGAACCCGCAGCAGCGAAGTTATAATCAGTACCGACGATTCACCGGTCAAAATCATGATCATTCCAACCAACGAAGAACTGGTCATCGCCATGGAAACCGAGCGAATCGTCAGGGAAATGAATTAAGATTTTCCGACAGTGTACTTTTTTGTTGATTCGGTGGTCATTTCCTTTTAAATTTCACGGCTATTTGAGGGTGCATAGCTCAGTTGGTAGAGCAACGGCCTTTTAAGCCGTGGGTCGCAGGTTCGATCCCTGCTGCACTCACTCAATTTTCACCACATAAATCAAGCCCGGCGAGTGCTGGGTTTCTTACTTTTTGTCGACGAGAATCCGACAGTACAAAAGTAAAAATGAAATCTGGAAGTAACAATAGTTGTCTATGCTTCCCAATTCCAGATTTTGCTAGATTTTACCAGGTTTTAATGCAGTTTGGGTGTAACTAGGGTGTAACTTTTAAAACAAAGCGCCCGAGACCTCAAATCCCGGGCGCTTTTTTTGTAGTTTTCAGATTAAAGTATTAACCAGAGGATCAAAACGGGAATTCCAATGATTGCACCGATTGTAAATGTGCTCACTATAACTGCTTTTAAACCGATGTTCGACAGTTGTAGAGTAAAAAAGATAGTGATTAAATCATAATATACAATAAGATAAGTGCACTTATTCAAGAGCATTTGTGTTACTACAGATTATTTGTTATTGAATGTCTACAATCGCTGATGGCGCCTTGAAAGAGAGCAGCCTCAGGATTTCCTTTTGATCCGGTGTCAGTTCGGTCAATTGCAGAATTGTTTTTCCTTCGATTTGGAATTTACCTAGCTGCAACCGATTCATTTCTGTTCGAACGGAAGTCCATGACCTTCCGGTTTTATGCTCGACAATGCGCGCCAGCATCAGTGCCAGGAAGCAAAGAAATATATGACAGCGGATACGTTCATCTTTGCTATGATAATTGGGACGCAATTCCAGCGTCGTTTTGAGCGTCCGAAAAGCCTGTTCCACATCATTCAATTGTTTGTAGCCCATGACAATATCACGCAGGGAGAGCGTATCGTCGCTGGTCTCAACCAGGAATTTGCCATCGTAACGGCTATCAAGAGCAACTTTGTGCTGGTCAATTTTCAACCGTCCATCCCGCAGTTCCCGGATATATTTACCATAGACCGGATGAGATTTGAGTTCACAGACGGCTTTATTATGCGAGCGTACCTTCCGGTTATTAATACCCTCCAACTGCTTTTCAAGCATCTCAATAATCTGCTGGCGAACCAGCAATTGACGCTTCTCCTCTTCGCTATTGCGAACCAGGACGAATCTTTTATGTTTTTCGCCATTACCTAATATTAATTCACGGGCAGAAAGATGCTCTTTAATGTGCGTATAAGGTCCTTTTCTGGATAGCGCCATTTCGGCTCCGGACTCACCACTCTTTAATTTGCGGCCTACAATGTAGTGTCCACCGGCCCGTTGCAGATATTGCAGATTATCCTCAGAAGTCATACCAGCATCATGAACAAAAATACAGCGACCTAATTGCCAGCCCACCAGATCAGATTTGACTCTTGCGATCGTGTTCATATCCGCCGTATTGCCCGCGAATACCCAGTGTTTGACCGGGATGCCGTCCCGGGTTACAGCCAGACCAATCACGACCTGGGGCAAATCACTGCGTTTATCTTTGGAATAGCCGCGTTTTTTGAGTTCTGTCTCTGTTTCGGTTTCAAAATAGGTTGAAGTTGTATCAAAAAACAAAAGATCCACGTCCAGATTAAGAAGATCGGATACCGACCAGTAGATTTCTTTTTCCAACTGTTCCTGGTGCTCCAGAAGATAGTCCATCGCCCGGTATAACACCTGAACATCAATTTCCTCCAGGCCGGGAATATGAACATCACGCTCCACCCATTGGCTTATGGCCAACTTACTGGAAGGCGACAAACATCGATTCGCTACCATTGCAAAAATGGCCCGGCTGACGGGAGTCTGATGCTTACTCTGTTGGATGTCTTTTTCAATAATATGTTCAAGACGGAGTTTTTGCCAAAGAGTGGCCAGCAGATAGATGCCGCCGAAGGAACGGCAGGATTGGAATTTGAGATTCCTTCTGCCCAGATCTAAAGCGGTCTTCGTCTTCAAAGCATCCTCAGGAGACAAGAAGCGTGAGATACTCTTTACCAGGCGTTTGAGTTGTTCAATGTCCAGTTCATCAATGCGACCAAAATTGTAGATGACCCTGGCTACAGCAAATCCTTTTTCGGGGTCGCGTTTGTTATGTGCAAGTTGGACATAAGTGACCGTTGAGCCGTCTTTATTTTTCCGTGATATTTTTCTTATATACATGCCTATATAATTTAGGCGTATTGTATCACTGTGTCAAGCATATAATTGCAGAACGTGTGCCTATGCTATTTTACAGATCTGAACAACACTTTGATTGTAAATATTGAGTTTATCTATGCTACAATGGCTGTTTTTAGCCTACAACTGTCGAAGTCCGGTT
>JAHJGX010000059.1 GCA_018824205.1 bacterium | reverse complement strand
CTTACTCCAAGATTTCGGTTACGACGCCAGCACCGACAGTGCGACCACCTTCACGAATCGCAAATCGCAATTCCTTCTCCATCGCTATCGGCGTAATTAATTCTATCTCCATCGTGATCCGGTCACCGGGCATTACCATATCAACACCTTCCGGCAACTGGATTACACCGGTCACATCCGTGGTCCGAAAATAAAACTGCGGACGATATCCTTTGAAAAATGGCGTGTGACGTCCACCTTCTTCTTTCTTTAATACGTAGACTTCACCTTTGAACTTCGTATGCGGGGTGATACTGCCCGGCTTCGCGGCTACCATTCCGCGCTGCAGCCATTCCTTATCTATTCCACGAAGCAGCAAACCTGCATTATCGCCAGCTTCCCCGCGATCCAGAATCTTCCGAAACATCTCAACACCGGTAACAACAGTCTTCTTGTGTCCGCCCATACCGATCAACTCTACTTCTTCGCCTACCTTGATGACACCACGTTCAATTCGACCGGTGCCTACGGTTCCGCGACCCGTAATGGAAAATACATCTTCGATCGGCATCAGAAATGGTTTGTCAACATCACGCTCCGGAATCGGGATGAAATCATCAATCGCCTGGATCAAATCGGTGATGCATTTGGTCTTCTCCGGATCTTCCGGATTGTTCAATGCCTCTAAGGCACTGCCCATGATAATCGGTATATCATCACCAGGATAATTGTATTTGCTCAAAAGATCACGAAGCTCCATCTCTACCAATTCTAGTAACTCCGGATCATCGACCATATCGGTCTTATTCATAAATACTACAATCGTCGGAACATTGACCTGACGCGCTAACAGAACGTGTTCACGGGTCTGGGGCATCGGACCGTCAAAAGCACTGACTACCAGGATTGCGCCGTCCATCTGGGCCGCGCCGGTGATCATGTTCTTTATGTAATCCGCGTGACCGGGACAGTCAACATGGGCATAATGCCGGCTCTTGGATTCATACTCTACGTGGGCCGTGTTAATCGTAATACCGCGCTCACGCTCTTCAGGAGCATTATCAATACTGTCAAACGAACGGGCCTGGGCTAAGCCCTGGGCGTTCAGTATCAGCGTCATCGCTGCCGTTAATGTCGTCTTCCCATGATCTACGTGTCCGATCGTACCTACATTCACATGGGGCTTCGTACGCTTAAATTGTTCCTTCGCCATGGGCTCTCCTTAGTTTTGTAAAAATTCAGGGATAAAACCGCGGGTTTTTTCCACAATTTCCAGCTGAAGTTTTTTATCACACACTTCATAACTGGAAAATTGAATGGAAAAAACGGCTCTTCCCTGGCTTAAAGATCTTAAATCAGTTGCATATCCGAATAATTCCTTCAATGGAATCATTCCATCAACAATATTAATATCGAGACGTTTATCCATACTTGTAATATTTGTTCGCCGGGAATTTAGGTCGCTGATGACATCACCGAGATAGGCGTCCGGCACCGAAACTTCAATAGACATAATCGGTTCAAGTATGGCTGGTTTGGCTTTGTATAATGCGTTTTCGAGTGCTAATGCAGCAGCAATTTCATACGCCAACTCGGTGCTGTCGTTTTCCCGGTATTCGCCATCGGTCAAAGTGATTCTGATTTTATGCAACGGATAACCGGCTATAATACCGCTCTTTACACTATTCTGTATTCCTCTTTCAATAGCAGGAAAAAATTCTTTCGGGACGACGGTCTTTGAAATTTCGTTCTGAATAATAACACCGTGATCCGCTGTATCATCATGGGCAATAGTTAATTTCAATGCCGCAAACTGAGTCCTGTTACCGGTCTGCCGGTCAAAAATACCTTCGCCTTCCGCTTCAAGTTCAACGGATTCGCGATACGAAACCTGAGGTTTACCAACGTGTGCCTTGATATTGTATTCTCTAAAAAGACGATCAACAAGAATTTCTAAATGTAATTCACCCATTCCCGATATTATGATCTGGCCGGTTTCTTCATCTTCGGTAATTTTAAATGTCGGATCTTCGTAAGACAATTTCTCCAGAGCCAATCTTAAATTTTCGGAATCTGCTTTACTCCTTGGCTCAATTGTAATCGAGATGACGGGTTCCGGAAAATCCATGGATTCAAGAATAATTGGATTTTTCGAATCACAGAGCGTATGCCCGGTAAAACTATGTTTCAATCCTACTAACGCGCCAATTTCACCGCTTGATAATTCATCACGATCTTCACGCTTGTTGGCATGCATCAACAAAAGACGATGAACGCGTTCTTTTTTGTCCACCGTAGAATTGTATATCATCGTTCCTTTTTTGATCGAACCGGAATATACCCGTACAAAACTCAGACGGCCGACATGAACATCGGACATAATCTTAAAAATTAACGCTGAAGTCGCTTCATCAGGATCGGCCCTCCGTTCAACAACAGTACCTTTCAGGTTCACACCGTGGACAGGTGGAATATCAAAAGGCGACGGCAGGAAGTTAATAACCGCATTAAGCAGAGGCTGTACACCTTTGTTTTTAAAAGCCGAACCGCAGCAAACCGGTACAATTTTGTTTTGCAGCGTCCCGGCCCGTAAGGCCTTCAGTATCTCTTCGGGTTCAATGACGTCACCGTTCAGGTATTTCGCAAAAAGAACGTCATCGTAATTAGCCGCTTCTTCCAGCATTTTATCCCGATACTTCTGAGCGACCTTTTTCAAATCGTCAGGAACGTCGCTCAGAAAATATTTAGCACCCAATGCACTGTTATCATAGATAACACTTTTAAATTGAATCAGATCAATAATCCCGGTAAACATTTCACCGGAACCGATTGGCAGTGATACGGCAACGGGATTAGCTTTTAACCGATTTCGTACCATATCCAGAACATTATAAAAATCCGCACCGGCTCTATCCATTTTATTTACGAATGCGATGCGGGGAATGTGGTATTTGTCCGCCTGATGCCAGACGGTTTCACTCTGGGGTTCAACACCTCCAACACCACAGAATATAGCAATCGCTCCATCCAAAACCCGAAGGGAGCGTTCAACTTCAGCGGTAAAATCAACATGACCGGGAGTGTCAATAATATTGATTCGATAATTGTCCCAGTAACATGTTGTCGCCGCCGATGTAATGGTGATTCCACGTTCCTTTTCCTGGTCCATCCAGTCCATCGTGGCGGAACCTTCGTGAACTTCACCCATTTTGTGCAATCTTCCCGTATAAAAAAGAATCCGTTCGGTCGTAGTGGTCTTACCGGCATCTATGTGTGCCATAATCCCAATATTTCGAACATTATGTGAAACTTCTTTTACCACGGATTTCCTTTTTATCTAAAATGTGCAAATGCTTTATTCGCTTCGGCCATGCGGTGGGTATCATCTCTTTTTTTAATTGAAGCACCTTCACCGTCAGCCGCAGCCATCATTTCGGCCGCTAGTTTTTCTGCCATAGACTTGCCAGGGCGGGCTTTTGCGAAGTTAATAATCCAACGTGACGCCAGGGCAAACTTACGTTTCGGTTTTACCTCGATTGGAACCTGATAGGTAGCGCCACCAATTCTTCGTGATTTTACTTCCATAATGGGAGCAACGTTATTCATTGCTTTACGAAATACATCCAGGCCTTTGGCTTTACGTTTTTCCTGAATGAGATCCATAGCATCGTAAAATATTTTTTCAGCAACCGAACGTTTACCTTCCCGTAACACATAACTGATAAATCTGGTTACATCAGTATCACCATATTTTGGATCGGGTATAATTTCACGAGCAACTATTTTTTTTCTGCGTGCCATTAAGATAACTCCCTGCTATGACGGTCGTTTAGTTCCGTATCTGGATCGACTGTTTTTTCTGTCATTTACTCCGCTCGTATCAAGAGTTCCACGGATAATATGATACCGAACACCGGGTAAATCTTTGACACGTCCACCTTCAACAAGTACGAGTGAATGTTCCTGAAGGTTATGTCCTTCACCCGGGATATAAGCATTCACTTCCTTACCGTTTACGAGGCGAACACGAGCAACTTTCCGCAGTGCTGAATTCGGTTTTTTCGGTGTGGTCGTATATACACGGGTACACACACCCCTTTTCTGGGGACATCCACGCAAAGCGGGTGCTTTCTCTTTTTTGCTTACAGTCTTTCTACCTTTACGTACTAACTGGTTGATCGTTGGCATATTTTCTCCATTATATAAAAAGCCTGTAAAAGTACTATTTCTTTATTTTTTAAGCAATACATTTTATCTCTATTTTCCTATTTTTGTAATGCCGCAAGCTCATTTTCTTTTGAACGCTCTCTTTCGCGGATTGAATCCCATTCTTCGATCTCCTGATCAGGTTCGGAAACAAGGATATCATTGTACTTGCGAAGTCCGGTTCCGGCGGGAATCAAATGCCCCATCAGAATGTTTTCTTTCAGACCACGTAAATAGTCCACTTTTCCGGCTACCGAAGCATCGGTCAGAACCCGTGTTGTTTCCTGAAATGAGGCTGCTGATAAAAAGGACTCGGTATTAAGTGAGGCCCGTGTAATTCCCAGCAGCATTTCAGTGAACTGAGCCGGTCTGGCCGGACGCGCCTTGGCCGGATTACGACCTTCTTCCTTGAGGAGGCGGTTGAATTTTGCAAATTCTTTCTTGGATACGACATCCTCGATATCCCAGTCAGAATCTCCAACATTCGTAATCACAACGAATTCTTTGATGCGCTCATTTTCCTCAATCAGTTCGTGACGGCTTACTCGGTCTTTCTCAAGCAGACCGGTATCACCGGAATCTTCAATCCGGACTTTCTGCATCATCTGCCGTACAATCACTTCAATGTGTTTATCATTGATACGAACACCCTGTAGGCGGTACACTTCCTGAATTTCATTTACCAGGTATTCCTGTACTTTTCGCGGATCCTGAACGGCAAGAATATCCTGCGGTGCTACGGGACCTTCGCATAAACGGTCACCGGCTTTTACTTCATCACCTTGATTAACCAACACATAACGACCATAAGGCATTTTATATTTTTTCGGTGGGCCATCAGGACTGGTCACGATGATTTCCCGAATACCTTTTTCAGTTTTACCAAAACTGATTTTTCCATCAATTTCCGTAATCACAGCCGGATCATCCGGTTTGCGGGCTTCAAATAATTCAGCTACACGAGGCAAACCACCGGTGATATCACTGGTTTTTCCCAGCTCTTTTGGTATTTTTGCGATCACATCGCCAGCAACCACCTTATCACCGGCTTTGACCACTAGCATTGCACGAACTGGCAGCACGAATCCGGGATTAACAACTTCCTGTCCGTCTTCCATGCTGACAATATCAACCCGGGGCTGAATTGCACGATCTTTGGCCTCAATAACCATCGTCGATTTATGGCCGGATTCGTCGGCTTCAATTCTGTAACTGATATCTTCAATCAGATCAACATACCGGACATTTCCATCATACAGTGTCAAAATCTGATCCATATAAATATCCCAACGGAAAAGGGTCTGACCAATCGTAACCTTGTCGTTTTCATTGACCAGCACATGGGCACCATAGGGAATATTGTATGTCGAAGTTACCCGATTATTATCATCAATGAGGCTCAGCATGGCGTTGCGGGAAAGAACTACATTGTATTTATCTTTTTTATAATCAATAAACCGATAATTCTCAGAGAATACAACATGACCTTTACTCTTGGCAACTGTCTCGGACTCCTCAACAATACGGGCAGCGGTACCACCAAAGTGGAACGTCCGCAGGGTCAGCTGGGTACCCGGCTCTCCAATGGACTGAGCCGCCATAATTCCAACCGCCTCACCAATATTGATAAGTTTTCCGGTCGCAAGATTTCGGCCATAACATTTACTGCAAACACCGCGATGGGATTCACAGGTCAGTACTGACCGAATCCGAATCCGTTCAATACCGGATCGCTGTATTTGCATCGCCTTCTTCTCGGTGATTTCCTGGCTGGCTTCAACATAAATCTCGTTATCGTCTTCAGGATTATATATATCTTCCTGCGCCACACGACCGACAATGCGATCCGCCAGGTTTTCAATGATGTTTTCTTCTTTTTTCAAAGCGGAAATATCAATGCCATTAATCGTACCGCAATCCTCTACGGATATTACAACATCCTGAGCAACATCAACCAGACGGCGGGTCAAATAGCCGGCATCGGCCGTTTTCAGAGCCGTATCTGCCAGACCTTTACGGGCACCGTGCGTTGAAATAAAGTATTCCACAACCGTCAAACCCTCTTTAAAGTTTGAGGTAATCGGTGTCTCAATAATCTCACCAACCTGGCCGGTCATAGCTTTCTGTGGCTTTGCCATTAAACCGCGCATACCAGCCAGCTGTTTGATCTGCTCACTACTACCGCGTGCACCGGAATCCGCCATCATAAAAACCGGATTAAATCCCTGACGGTCTGTGGACATATGATCAATCATAACCTCAGAAAGTTTGTTGGTAGTATGGGTCCAGTTATCAATAACTTTATTATACCGTTCACCTTCTGTCAGGATTCCTTTTTTGAATTTTTTCTGAATATCTTCTACCCGGGCAAAAGATTCCTGAAGAATAGTTTCTTTCTCAGGTGGAATAAGGACATCAGAAATGGAAATAGAGACACCCGATTGCGTGGCATATTTGAAGCCAAGATTTTTCAGATTATCCAGAAATTTTACCGTTTCAAAATTACCGGCTTCCTGGAAGGACATTCCGACAATTCTTTCCACAGTTTTTTTGCTGATCAGTTCATTAATGTAGCCGATTCCTTTTGGCAGAATACTATTGAATAGCGCACGCCCGGTGGTAGTATCAATGAGCTTGCCGTCCACCCGAATTTTTACTTTGGCGTGCAGGTCGACCTGATCATTTTCATACGCTGTAATTGCTTCGTATATCGAAGAGAAAATTAGTCCTTCGCCTTTGACACCCTCTTTTTGACGGGTTATATAATAAACACCCAAAACCATATCCTGGGATGGAATGGCAATCGGATGACCATGGGCCGGATGCAAAATATTATGACTGGACAACGCCAGAATCCGGCATTCCATCTGTGCTTCAAAGGATAACGGTACGTGGACGGCCATCTGGTCACCGTCAAAGTCTGCGTTGAAAGCTGCGCAAACCAGCGGGTGAATCTGAATCGCTTTACCATTAATTAATACCGGTTGAAATGCCTGGATACCGAGACGGTGAAGTGTCGGTGCACGGTTCAACAGCACCGGATGATCCTTGACCACGTATTCCAGCACTTTATAGACTTCTGCATCCTTCCGGTCTACCATGGACTTTGCAGATTTTGGAGTTTTTGCCAGCCGGCGCCGGATCAACTGATGAATAATGTGAGGTTTAAATAGCTCGATTGCCATCTCTTTCGGAAGACCGCACTGATTTAGCTGTAACATCGGTCCAACCACAATAACCGATCGTCCACTGTAGTCAACCCGTTTTCCCAACAGGTTTTGACGGAACCGACCCTCTTTGCCTTTCAGCATGTCGCTGAGGCTTTTTAGTGGCCGACGGGTTCCGCTACGGACTTCAGTTCTGCGGCGACTGTTATCAAACAGTGAGTCCACAGCTTCCTGAAGCATGCGTTTTTCATTTCGGAGGATGACATCGGGCGCTTTTATCTCAATCAATTGTTTGAGACGATTGTTTCGGATAATCACGCGTCTGTACAGGTCGTTCAGGTCACTCGCAGCAAAACGTCCGCCTTCGAGCGGTACGAGGGGTCTCAGATCCGGAGGAATGACCGGTAATACTGTGACAACCATCCATTCCGGTTTATTGATCGGTTTTCCCTCACTGGGCAAGAAAGCCTTAACAACTTTTAAACGTTTCAGAATCTCTGTCTTCTGCGTTGCTGATTTTTTTGTTTTCAGCTCTTTTTTTAGCTCCCTGACAAGAATTTCAATATCAACCTTCTGAAGCAGTTGCCGAATAGCCTCGCCGCCAGTCTTTGCGATGAAATAGTTCTGAGCTTCTTCTTCATCAAACAGCTCGGTCTTGGGACCAAACTTTATCATGTTTTCAAAGTACTCTTCTTCAGTAATGACTGACTTGTACGGTAAATCTGAACCACCTTTGTTCAGTACAACATATTTTTCATAATAGACGATTTCTTCGAGATTTTTCGTCCGAATGTCCAGAAGATAATAGAGTTTACTTGGGATCGAGCGCAGAAACCAGATATGAACAACCGGAACAGCCAGGGTAATATGCCCCATCCGTTCCCGGCGTACTTTTTTCCGGGCGACTTCCACGCCACATCGATCACAAATTATCCCTTTATACCGAATCCGCTTGTATTTTCCGCAATGACATTCCCAATCTTTAACCGGACCGAAGATTTTTTCACAAAACAGTCCATCTTTCTCCGGTTTATATGAGCGATAATTGATCGTTTCCGGTTTTAATACTTCGCCGTGGGATCGGGTCAGAATCGCTTCTGGAGAGGAGAGATGAATGGTAATACTCTCAAATTCATGACTTTGACTAAAGGGTTTAGTAAAACTCATCTTTATATTTATACCTCCAGTCCCATTTTCGGGGCTAATTTATATCCATTTCTATGCAAAGGCCCTGTAATTCCTTCAATAATACATTGAAGGATTCCGGTACTCCGAAATCGGAGAAATTTTCACCTTTGACAATAGCATTGTACACTTTGGAACGGCCCTCGACATCGTCTGATTTAATTGTCAGGACTTCCTGTAGTGTGTAAGCTGCGCCGTACGCTTCCAGCGCCCAGACTTCCATCTCACCGAACCGCTGGCCGCCAAATTGTGCTTTTCCGCCCAACGGCTGCTGAGTCACCAACGAGTAAGGTCCGGTCGATCGGGCGTGCATTTTATCTTCCACAAGATGTGAAAGTTTCATCATGTAAATGTACCCAACCGTAACAGAATCATCGAAAGGATCACCGGTCATACCGTCAAAAAGGGTGGTTTTGCCGGTTTCAGGCAGTCCTGCTTTACGCATCTCTTCAGCCACTTCTTCTTTGCTTGCGCCGTTAAAAACCGGTGTTTCATATTTTACACCCAGTGTTTTTCCGGCCCATCCAAGCATCGTTTCATACAACTGACCAAGGTTCATACGGGAAGGCACGCCCAACGGATTCAACACGATATCAACCGGGGTTCCATCTTCCAGAAACGGCATGTCTTCCTGAGGAACTATAATCGAGACGACACCTTTGTTACCATGCCGCCCGGCCATTTTATCACCAACCTGAACTTTGCGTTTATTTGCTACATAGACTTTCGCCAGTTGCAAAACACCGGGTTGAAGATCATCACCGACTTTGATTTTATAGATTTCTTGTTCCAGCTCCTCATCAATTTTCTGAGAAAGAACATTATAGTCCTTATAAATTCTACTGATTTTCTGATTGATATTCTCGTCTTTTACCCAGGGATCTTCAAAGCTGAGGCTATCGAAATCCAAGGTTTCAAACAGCTTTCCCGTGAATTTCGTACCCGCCCGGACAACAGTCGTTGTGCCAAGAATATCTTTTATTGACGTGGATGTCTGAGCATCCAGAAGCTTTACCAAGATTGCATTCCGGCGTTCACGCAGCTGCTGGTGTCTTTGGATACTTTGACTGGTTTCTTCCTCAATATGACGTTTTTCTTCGGCGCGACTGGTTTTTCCTTTGCGCTGGAAAAGTTTTGTATCTACAGCGACGCCTTTAATACCGGAATCAGCACGTTTAGAAGCATCTTTTACATCGCTGGCTTTTTCTCCGAATATCGCCCGTAGCAGTTTCTCTTCCGGAGTCGGATCGGTTTCACCTTTAGGTGTCACCTTGCCGATCAGGATATCATTGGGTACTACTTCGGCTCCGATTCGGATGATGCCGTTGGTGTTCAGATTCTTTGTTGTGTCTTCACTTACGTTAGGAATTTCACGGGTCAATTCTTCATTACCACGTTTTGTGTCCCGGACTTCAAGTTCAAATTCTTTAATATGAACCGATGTAAAGACATCATCCCGGACCAGCCGATCGCTTAATATGATAGCATCTTCGAAATTATACCCACGCCAGGGCATGAAGGCGATCAGGACATTTCGTCCAAGTGCCAGTTCACCCTGATCCGACGCACAGCCGTCAGCAATAACATCGCCTTTTTTGACTTTATCACCTTCGCGAACCAAAGGTTTCTGGTTTACCGAAGTGTCCTGATTGGTACGTAGAAACTTGGCGAATTCGACTTTTACCTTTTGTTGTCTTTCATCCAGGACCAATTCATTCTTTTTTTCTGACGAAATGATCACATAATCGGCACAGGCTTCTTCAATAATACCATCAATCGGTGATACAACTGTCGTTCGGGAATCCTTCGCGACAATACCTTCCAGTCCGGTTCCGACAATCGGTCGTTCCGGTTTCAACAGGGGTACCGATTGACGTTGCATATTTGAACCCATCAACGCCCGGTTGGCATCATCGTGCTCTAAAAAGGGAATTAGCGCAGCCGAAACTGATACAATCTGATTCGGTGACACATCCATATATTTGAGATCCCGAGGTTCAACCATCGGGAATTCACCACGAATTCGCGCCCGGACCCAGTCTCTCCTAAAACGGTTTTTTTCATCCAGCGGTGCATTGGCCTGCGCAATTAATGTGCGATCTTCATCGTCCGCAGATAGATAATCTACTTTCGTAGTAACAATGCTTTCGTCTTTTTTATGTTCAACCACCCGATAGGGAGTTTCAATAAACCCGAGATTGTTAACAAACGCATAGGTCGCTAAAGATGAAATCAAACCAATATTCGGACCTTCAGGCGTCTCAATCGGACACAATCTTCCATAGTGAGTATAGTGCACGTCACGAACCTCAAACCCTGCCCGTTCCCGGGTCAAACCGCCCGGTCCTAATGCGGACACGCGCCGTTTATGCGTAATTTCCGCCAGCGGATTTGTCTGATCCATAAACTGGGATAACTGACTGGTACCGAAAAAGGAGTTGACAACCGATGTCACAATCCGTGAATTGATTAGATCCTGAGGAGTCAGGTTCTCTGATTCACGCAGGTTCATCCGTTCTTTGATAGTCCGAGCCATCCGCGTAAAGGCCAGATTAAACTGATTCGTCAACTGTTCGCCAGTTGTTCTGACGCGCCGGTTTCCCAGATGATCAATATCATCACGACCCAAGTTTCCTTTGCGCATTTCAACGATATGTTTCATTATTTCAATGATATCGTCTTTCGTCAGAACCGTATTTTCCAGCGGAACATTCAGGTTGAATTTTTTATTGATGCGATAACGTCCAACCTGTCCCAAATCGTATTTCTTTGGGCTAAAAAACAGCCTTTCGACAAATTTTTTCGCCGTTTCCAGGTTTGGTGGTTCACCGGTTCGCAGACTGCGATAGAGAAACAGTAACGCCGATTCTTCATCGAAGGTCGTCGAATCTTTACGAAGTGTATTGATAAAGATCGATTTTTCGATATCACTACCGGTTGTGAAAACCAACAGCGACTCAACATTATGATCCTTACACAGTTTAAGCATATTCTGATCAACTTCGATAATTTCTTTTACTTCGAAAAGGACCTCGCCAGTTTCAGGATCAACAACGCTTTCCGCCAGTACTTTTCCTAATGCGTTTTTGGGTGATGACTTTATATTGATCAGTTCGCCGACATTAAAAAGTTTCAAAATGTCATCATTATTCGGAAAACCAAAGGCTCTGAGCAAAATGGTGGCCGGAAATTTCCGGCGGCGATCAATGATGGCACTGAGTACATCTCGCGTATCAATGACAAAATCAACCCAGGATCCTCTGAACGGGATTACCCTTGCAGTATAAATTTTCATACCATTGGTATGTACACCTTCATCAAAGAAAACACCGGGCGACCGTTGTAACTGACTGACAATTACACGTTCGGCGCCATTAATGATAAAGGTACCTTTATCGGTCATATAAGGGACGTTGCCAAAGAAGATATCCTGCTCAATTCCCGCAGAATAATCCCCTTTTTCGCCGCCTTCTTCACTGATATGCAACACCAGACGCACCTTTAACGGAACCGTATAGCTAACTCCGCGTTCCAGGCACTCTTTAATTGCGTAGCGTGGTTCACCGATGGAATAATATTTATATTCCAGGATATAGTTACCATGTGAATCTTCAACGGGAAAAATATTTTTAAATGCCGATTCAAGACCTTTATTCAGTCGTTCTTTCGGATCCACATCTTCTTGTAAAAAATCCTCAAAAGAATCTAATTGAATTGCCAAAAGATTTGGCATATCCTGTACCGAAGCAATTTTGGAAAAGGTTTTTCTTTGAGCAGTCTTCACTGGAGTATTACTCAAGAGCATTCCTCCTTCTCACGTTTAAATATCCCCCTTTAAATATGGGAATATATATTTCATTTGGAGAGGCGCAGTCATTCAATAACTGATGAAAAGCCGCGCTGACTATTTTACCTCTACGGTCGCGCCAGCTTCTTCCAACTGTTTCTTTAATTCTTCAGCTTTTTCTTTTGAAACGCCTTCTTTTACAGGATTCGGAGCACCGTCAACGAGGTCCTTGGCTTCTTTCAAACCTAAGCTGGTAGCGGCTCTAACCACCTTGATTACATTGATTTTCTGTGATCCAACTTCTTTCAGGATAACATCAAATTCTGTCTGCTCTTCTACTTCTTCTGCAACAGCTACAGGGCCAGTAGCGGCAACCGCAACCGGTGCAGCAGCTTTTACATCAAACTTTTCTTCGATCTCTTTAATCAGTTCAGAAATCTCCAGCATATTGGCTTTTTCCAGGTATGCAAGAACGTTTGCTCTTGTTGTGTCTGCCATGTCTAAGTTTCCTCCTTTTAACTGCAAACTATTTTCTTATTTCTTTTCACTTAACGATTTTAGCAAACCCACAACCTGACTCATTGAACCACGAAGTGTTCCAACAAGGCGGCTCATCGGGGCGGCTAATGTTCCAACGAGGGTTGATAATAATTCAGCCTTGGTTGGTAAATTGATGATTGCACTGACTTGCTCAGCATTGAACAATTCTTTTTCAAAAATACAACCTGTAATCCTCAGATTTTCAAGTTTATTTTTCTTGATATACTCTGAAATGATTTTACCAGGAGATGATGGGTCTTCATAACTAAAAGCCATCCCCATTTGTCCATCGATCAGATTATCGATTGACTCAAATCCGGCATTTTTTGCGGCAATGCGAGACAGCGTTTTTTTTGTCACTTTATATTCAATTTGGGATGAATGAAGTTCGCTGCGTAGATTATTTACCTGCTCAACACTCATTCCTTTATAATTGGTGAAGAAAATACCTTTTGCGTTGGTAAATTTATCCGTGAATTCTTCAACAATTCTCAGGTTCTTCTTATTCGGCATGATGTCTCCTCAATCCGTTTCTATTGCGTTACCGTGGATTTATCAACGCGTACACCGGGGCCCATCGTTGTTGTGAGAGTTAATTTTTTAAAATAAACACCTTTGCTGGCTGTCGGACGCATGCGCATCAGAGTGGTCATCAGCATTTTTACATTCTCAACAAGATTTTCTTTGGGAAATGATTTTTTCCCAACCGGTGAATGAATGATTCCGTGTTTATCCACACGGATTTCAATCCGTCCTGATTTAATCTCTTTTACGGCGGCCCCTACATCCATTGTTACGGTTCCGGTTTTAGGATTCGGCATCAACCCTTTTGGCCCAAGAATACGTCCAAGTTTCCCAACCTGCCCCATAACATCAGGAGTTGCGATAATCACATCAATATCCGACCAACCATTCTGGATCTTTTCAACATACTCTTCCAGTCCAACATAATCCGCACCGGCCTTCTGGGCTTCGTCAACCTTGGCTTTTGTCATTACCAGAACACGAACCTTGCGGCCGGTTCCGTGAGGATAAGATACGGTTCCGCGAATATTCTGATCCGCATGTTTGGGGTCAACGCCCAGATTTACATGAGCTTCAAAGGTTTCATCGAACTTTGTTCCCTCGAGATTCTTGAGAAGTTCAACAGCATCTTCGAGAGAATAATCTCTGTTTCGATCGACTTTTTTAATATTAATGGCTACCCTTTTCGAGACTTTCATATAACTGAATCCTCTATTCTTTTATCAATATGCCCATGCTGCGGGCGGTTCCTTTAATCATCTCCATAGCACTTTCAACCGTATGCGCATTTAAATCAGGCATCTTCGTTTCCGCGATTTCTTTTACCTGAGCCAGTGATATTGAACCAATTTTTGTTTTATTCGGTTCTCCTGATCCTTTCGGTAATTTGGCGGCCTTTTTAATTAATACCGCTGCCGGAGGAGTTTTTGTAATAAATGTGAATGAACGGTCGCCATAGACTGTTATAACAACCGGAATAATCAACCCCAATTTATCCTGGGTTCTGGCGTTAAATGTTTTACAAAATTCGACAATGTTGACACTGTGCTGACCCAAAGCCGGACCGACGGGCGGTGACGGATTTGCTTTGCCAGCTTCAATATGTAACTTGATTAATGCAACTACCTTTTTTGCCATAATATCACCTATTTCTCCAATTCAACCTGTAAAAAATCTATTTCTACCGGACTCGGACGGCCAAAGATACTAACCATCACTTTTAACTTCTGTTTATCTTCATTGATTTCCTGAACAACTCCACGAAAATCAACAAATGGTCCGTCAACTACCTTAACCGGATCACCCATTTTAAAAGGTGTCGCCATAATTTCCCGACCGTCTTTCTTCTCAACCTCACCCATAATCCGTTTGACTTCTTCGGGCCTCAACGGTTGCGGTTTACCTTTTGGGCCGGGAAAAGACATGACACCGGGAATATTCTCAACCAAAAACTGGGATTCTTTGGTTATTTCCATATTGACAATTACATAACCGGGATAAAATACTTTATTTCGAACACGCTTTTTACCTTCACGCATCTCCATAATGTTTTCCGAAGGAACTAACACCTCTGGCACCATATCCTTCATACCGGCGCGTTCTGCTTCCAAAAGAATCGCTTCCCGAACTTTTTTCTCTTTACCTGAGTAACATTTTAAAACATACCAGTTCATGATGGCTCTATAGTATTATGTGTACAAGTTTTGATAAAATAATGTCGACAATAAACAGGAACACAGACAAAATTAAAGAAAGTATCAGCACAACAATTGTGGAACCTTTTAACTCCTGCCAGGTGGGCCATGAGACTTTTTTCATCTCAAAAACAACGCCGTCAAAAAAGTCTGTGATTTTCTTAAACATGTCCGCTTCCCCTATTTAATGATATCCGGAAATTTGCGAGCGACTACATTCATTGCAGGTGAGGCAGGAATTGAACCCGCAACCCCTGGTTTTGGAGACCAGTGCTCTACCAATTGAGCTACTCACCTGTAATACCATTTATCTGGTTTCCTTATGCGTTGTATGCTTTTTGCACCAGCGACAGTATTTTTTATACTCTACCCGTGCCGGATGGAGCTTCTTGTTCTTATCGGTCGTATAATTGCGACGTTTACAGTCTGTACATTCCAGTATGATAATATCTCGCATTGCTAAACCCTTTGTAACTTACTCCAAGATTTCGGTTACGACGCCAGCACCGACAGTGCGACCACCTTCACGAATCGCAAATCGCAATTCCTTCTCCATCGCTATCGGCGTAATTAATTCTATCTCCATCGTGATCCGGTCACCGGGCATTACCATAT
>JAHJGX010000006.1 GCA_018824205.1 bacterium | reverse complement strand
GGCTAAAGTTCCACTTCATTAAAAATGTTATCCAGGTCACAGGAAAAAAGTTGATATCCCGATTGTGACAACGATTTTAGATGTTGTTATACTCTAACGGCTTGTGTATTTTAACCATACTAAGTGATAAAAGGAGATTTAATTATGAAAAGAATTTATCGTTCAAAAACCGATGTAAAACTGGCCGGAATTTGTGGTGGCTTGGGTGAAATGTTCAATGTGGATCCTACTGTCGTTCGCCTTCTGATGATTTTTGCCACCATTGCTACCGGCGTAGCACCGCTGCTGATTACCTATGTTATCGGCTGGCTGATCATCCCGGAAGGCAAACCCGAATAATTCATGCTCGGAACATTTGTTAATGTCGGGACAGTCCTGCTGGGCAGTGCTATTGGCCTGGTTCTGCATCAACGCTTACCGGAAAAGATTACTAAAATCGTATTCCAGGGAATTGGTCTGTTTACGCTGTTTCTTGGTTTTACAATAGCGGCTAAAACTTCCAATTACCTGATCATGATTTTCAGCATCGTTCTGGGTTCAATTATTGGCCAATTGCTGTCGATCGACACCGCTCTGGATAAATTCAGCAACCGACTTAAAACGAAGGTCGGTTCCAAAAATGACAAATTTTCCGAAGGATTGATGACTGCCTTTCTGCTTTTCTGTATGGGATCCATGACAATTTTAGGCGCATTTGAAGAAGGATTAGGCAATCCTCCGAACCTGCTCTACGCCAAATCCATGCTGGACGGTTTTTCATCCATCGCGCTCTCTGCCGCTTTGGGAATCGGCGTCATTTTCTCGACGATTCCGCTATTGATTTATCAGGGCGGATTGACCCTGTTCGCCGGCTGGCTGGGAGAATTATTTAATGAGATTGTCATCAATGAAATGTCGGCAGTGGGCGGTTTAATGCTGATCGGACTCGGCATCAATATTCTGGAAATTAAAACTATCAAAGTGGTCAATATGCTTCCGGGTCTGATTGTTGCCGTCATCCTTGCTACTATTTTTCTTTGAAAGAATCAATCCGGATAAAATACTTCAATCCAGATAAACTCATGCGTTTTCAATTTTATAATCATCAATTAATAGCCATTACTCTGATCGCTTGCTTTTTGTCGGGCTGCAACCGGTATTATTCCAATGTCCATCCGATAAATATTAACCAGATGGCCGACAGCGAATTATCTGAAAAAATCGAAGCGGATATTCAATTAATGAGGATTATTGAACAAAGCCTTATTCGAGTTCAGGAACAGGAAAAACAATACTTCTCTGCCTCTCAATCCGAAAAACCGGTGCTATTAAATCATAAGCAACGCCAGGAAATAAAGGATATCTGGATTCAGTATCTCGACCAGGTTTTTATTCTGACCAAATTAATGCTAGAATATCTTGATTATCATGAATTGCTCCCATCATATCAAAACGATGCTTTTATGATTGGATTTGGGTCCTATTTAATGCTGGTCTCATCGGGATTGGATTTTATCGAAAAGACCGCTTTCATCGCCCCTTATGAAGTATTATTGGACGAACCGATTCCGGAATATGATATTCCCAGAGGATTATATACAAAATTTAAATGGCAGATATTAAACCTGAATGAGTATTACAAAATCGATGAGGACTATCAAAAATGTAAAATCCTCATTGCAGAATTACCAGCGGGTTCGGAGCAGCCATCGATCAATCCACTGTTCCGGATAATTGAATCCCATTATTCTCAATCTCAGAAAATCTTAAAATCGAAACGGATGTCTCTGGTTTTCGCCAATTATCTGGATTCCATCAAAGACAATTCCCTTGAAATGGTCTTTCCGATTCAAAAAGGCGTTGCCCTGTTTATGGCACACACCCGCTTCACAACCCGGAGAGACGGCTTTATATCCAATCGGCAATGCCGGCAATTCATCCAAAAGGCAGAGCCCGGAGACATTATCCTGGAGCGCGGTGAATGGCGCATGACGAATCTCGGAATTCCCGGTTTTTGGCCGCATTCAGCCTTATATCTTGGCAGCCCGTCAGAGCTGGAAATCTGGATCGACACGGAGGAAATTACCGGTTATTACCAAAGCAAAGATCCCGATTGTAACGGATTTACGGACTACCTTGAACGAAATTACAAGAAAGCATATTCAGCCTATATTCTTGGTGAAGATGGCGAAGAGAACCGGATTATTGAGGGTTTAAAAGAGGGGATTGTTTTTCATTCAGTTTCCGGATCGGTCGGAAAAGCCGATCATGCCGCCTGTCTGCGACCCCGCCTGTCCAAACTCGATAAAGCCCGGGCAATCGAAACCGCTTTCCAGTACTGGGGACGCGGTTATGATTATACATTCAGCCTGCTCTCGG